>NZ_KQ960211.1:0-80471 GCF_001553125.1 Peptoniphilus sp. DNF00840 | reverse complement strand
CAGGAGTAGTATCAAAGATTCTTGACTAATCCTTGGATTACAAAATAAAAAATTAGAGGGAGCTAATGCTCCCTCTTTTTTTGATTGGATTTATGGACTTAAAATTTGATGAGTATATAGGTCTTAATCTTCGTGAAAATTTCTATTTTCTTATCTCAGTGATAAAATAATGTTTGCTAAATTAATGAAAAGGTTTTACCATTGGCTTGATTTATGATTGTTATGGGTTTATAATCAAGATATAGAATCGTCCAAACAAATAAAGGAAGGAAGGTATATATGAAAAAGTTTATTGCTAGTATGTTATTGGTTTTGCTTTTATTGACTCAAGTATATGCAGCTGACGATTTTGAGGATACTAAAAATTATATACAAGTAGATAAAATAAGAGTATCCATAGATTATGATTTGGATGAAATACAAATTGATAGAAGAGATACAGACACTGGAAAAATTGTCTACATATATGATAATGATGGCAATTTATTAGAAACAATTGAAGAGATAAAAGTTATTGGAAAGAATAATACTTCTACACGTTCTTGCGGAGAAGAGTCTAGAAACATTATAAGAACTTTTTATGAAGGAAATGCTAGAGTAAGTATAAGGGCGTTTTGTACTGTATATGATGAATGTAGCTCTTCTGGAAATAGAACACATGTTATAAAAGTACATAATGCTGATATGTATTTAAGTAGTAGTGGTTTTTCTGAATTAACTAACGAAAGAACATTAATTATTGGAGACACAAGAGTACAATGTACTGGAGTTATAACAGTAGAAGTAGAAGCAGAAGCTCAGGCTGATGTAACAGTTTTTGAAAGGGCTGGATTTAAAGTCACAGGTAAAGTTGGAGGCCGATATAAACTTAGAAAAGATTTTAATAGGACTATAGATTTCTAATGAAAAGAATTATAAATAGGTTTATTCACTTTTTTACTTTATTTATTATAAATTTTTCTTTAAATTATAATGGAGTGAGTGTATTTGGTGGAACTGGATCTCTCTATAGTAAATGGATAGGTTATAATCGTATAAAAGCTATAAGAGGAGTGTCACAAAGCTCAATTAGAGAAGCCTTTATATTTATGGTTCTAACTTTGATTGTGGATATTTTTATAATTAGGGATATTTATATAATCTTAAAAGAATTGAAAAAAGATTATAAAAATTGATTTTATTTGGACGGTTCGAGAGTACTGATATTTCAGTACTCTTTTAAAATTTTATTTTCGTACTTTATATACTTAGTCTATATTTCTTATGTAAATTTAAACAAAAAAGAGATGGGAAATCCATCTCTTAGTATATTTAGCTTGTCTCATAAAATACTAATAAATATTATTTATTTTCTTCAAGTAATTTGTCAATTGTTGCTGCAAGAGAGTCCTTGTCTTTTTTACCAACGAAGCCACCTAGGACCTTTCCTTCAGAATTTACAAAAAATGTAGTTGGCATTGCAGTGATATGAACAAGGCTGTCTTCTGTTGTTGGATTTGGCATAATATTTGTGTAAGTTACTCCAGCTTTCTTTATAATTTCGTGAGCTTCTTCTACATTTGTATCCATACTTGCATTAGTATCGACAATTACACCAAGAAAATTGATCTTGTCCTTGTATTTTTCGTGAAGTGCAGCAAGGTCTGGCATCTCTTCCTTACAAGGTCCACAGAAAGTTCCCCAAACATTTACAAGTGTAAGAGGTTTTTCCTTATAAAAATCTTCAGACTTTACAATATCTCCCTTTTCAATTTCAAGAGTTTGGAAGTCGAACTTTTCAATAGGCATAGATTCTAAATCAATTGCTGATGCAGTTTTTTCTGTAGCTTCTTTAGAATTTGTTTCCTTTGAATTATCTCCAGTTTTTTTATTGCAGGCGAATAGACTTAGTGCAACTGCAAATAGAATTAGGATTTTAAATAGTTTTTTCATTTAATCACTCCAGTGTAAAATTTTTTAATTTTGCCTAAGTCAATTATACTTGATAGGTAAAAGCTTGTCTATTTATTAAAAATAAGGTATAATTTATTTCACTTGTTCGGGAACTCCAAGTATAAAAAACTAATTGTTCTCCAAAGAAATGGAGGTTATTATGAAGAAAATTATTATTGACGCAGATCCCGGGATTGATGATTCCATTGCTATTATGCTAGCCAGCATGGTAAAGGAATATAAAATCCTCGGGATTTCTTTAGTTTCAGGAAATGTTCATATTGAAAAGGGAAGAAAAAATGTCCTAAGGCTTATGAAGTTTTTAAATAAAGATTTTAAAATCTACATGGGTTCACAAGGACCCCTTTGCAAGGAATTTATTAATGCAGAGGACACCCATGGTCAAGATGGACTTGGCGAAACTTATTTAGACTATGATGAGGAAGAAGTTGATGGAGATGCCATTGACTTTTTAATCGAAGAGGCAAGAAATGGGGACTTGACAATTTTTGCCCTGGGACCCCTAAGTAATCTTGCAAGGGCCCTTGAAAAAGATAGGGATGCCTTTAAGGACACAAGGATAATTGTAATGGGTGGTAACTTCAGGAGTCATGGTAACATGAGTCCTGTGGCAGAGTTTAATTTTTATGTTGATCCAGAGGCGGCAGACTATGTAATTAAAAATGCACCGAGAAAAATTGAAATTGTCCCTCTCGATGTCACAAGAGAGTTTGTCTTGACGCCAAGCATTCTTGCTTACATCAAGAGATTAAATTTTGAAGTTGGAAACTTTTTAGAAAAAATTACAAACTTCTACATGGATTTCCACTGGAAGTACGAAAAAATTATTGGGTCTGTGATAAATGATCCCCTCACAATTCTTTTAGAGAGAAATCCAGACTTGTTTTTGGGAAGGACCTATCATGCAGACTGCATTTGTGATGGACCTGCAAGGGGTATGCTCATGGTGGATGCCATGGACTTTATGAAGAAAGAGAAGAATGTAATCATATATGAAGGGATAGAAGTCTTTGAAGTCTGGAGAGATTTTATAGAGCTTATTACTGGCAAAGAAGTGGACATAGATATCTTAGGTGATTTGCTATGAAGTTTTCAACAAAAAAAATCACCCTCTTGGCACTTTGCATAGCTATCAATATGGTGGGGTCTTGGATTGGAGTAGTTGTTAAGCTTCCAATTTATCTTGACTCCATAGGAACTATAATGGCAGGTTTTGCCTTTGGACCAATCTTTGGTGTCTTAGCAGGACTTGTAACAGCCTTTGTAAACACCATAGGCGATCCAATTGCCCTATACTTTATGCCAACTCAATTAATCGTTGGCTTCACTGCAGGTTATTTTGAATTTTTAAAGCGAGATAACTATATGTCCAAATTCTATCTCACTCCTTTTATGTCAATTCCTGCTGCAATTTCATCAGCACTAATTGCAACCTATCTCTTTGGTACTGTTACAACTGCTGGTTCATCCTATATAGTCCAAGCCCTTCGTGCTGTGATGGACTTGCCAGACTTTTTAATAGTATTTATAATTCAAATTATTACAGACTATGCAGACAAACTAATTTCAATTTTATTAGTTTCAAAAATCTACAACATGACAGCCTTTCAAAGTATTCTAAAGAATTAAATTTATTAGCTAACCACTTCGCGAGAGGTGGTTTTTTATTTAGGAAAAAATCTTTTTATTTTGTTATATTATTTTTATAAATCCAGTTACTTTTATTCACAAAATTGAATTTAATATTTACTTTTTTACTAAATTTTAAATAAATAATCATAAGTAGGGTAACAGTAAGCTAAATACAAATTAAAGATTAAAAATATTTAGTTAAATATAGTTTTAACAAGTGATATAATTAATTTGTGAAAGATTTTACACTGGAGGTGATTTAGTGTCAGATGATGCAGTAAAAAAAGTTAAAGACACTGAAGCTGAGGCAAAAAAAATAATTGGCGATGCTGAAGTTAAAGCCAAGGAAATTATGAAAAAGGCAAAAGAGAAAGCCGAAGAAGCCTATCAAAAAATTGTTGATGAAGCTGGCAGTAGAAAGGATGCCTATCTTGAAAAGGCAAGACTTGAAGCTGAGGAAGCTATTAAACCAATAGGTGAAGAGGCAGATAAAAAAATTGCTGAAATTTCAAAAAATTCTAAAGGCAAAGAAGCTGAAATTGTAAAGTCAGTGGTAGAGAGGATTGTGAATAATGGCAATAGTTAAGATGAAAAAATTCAAACTCTTTATCTTTGATGAGAACAGGGAAAATTTGATAAATAAATTTCAAAAGTTTAACTATGTTCACATTGACGAGTCTGATTTTGATGAGGACAACTTTTCAGAAGATGATTTCACAAGACCTAGGTCATCAGAAGATTTAATTGAAATTGATGACAAAATCAAGAGATCCAAGGAAGATATTGATCTATTACTTAAGTTTAAGGACAAGGAAAACCCAATAAAGGCCATGAAGGATGGGGTTAGTAATATAAGCCTTGAAGAACTTACGGCAAGAGCCATGACTTTCCCCTTTGAAAAAATTGATGGAGAGATAAGGACCCTTGTAGATAAAAAAGATAAAAACAAGAGCAAGATTCAAAATATTGATTCAAAAATTGCAGAGTTAAAACCTTGGGAGGACCTATCATCTTCCTTAAAAGATTTAAGTAAGCTGGGTTATGTAAACATTTACACAGGAACAGTATCATCAAATCATGCAGAAAACTTTGAGGGAGAAGTTATAAAAAATGACTTGGTCTACCTTGAAAGAGTTTCTAAGGACAAAAACTTTAACTATTATTTGATGATAGTTGAAAAATCCATAGATGATGAAATTAAGACTCTAATGACAAGTTATGGATTCACTCCTATAAACATCAAGTCAGATGGAAGAGTTAAGGAGACAATAGGATCCTATGAGAAAGATAAAGATTTACTTTTTGAAAAGAACAATAAAATCGAAGATGAATTAAGGACTTATTTAAAATACCTAGAAGACTTTAAGTACTCTTATGAACATTACAGGAATGAAAAGATAAAAATAATGTCTGAGAGGAAGTTTTTGAAAACTACTGAAGTAAACCTAATTGAGGGGTACGTTCCAGAAGATAAACTAAGTGATTTGGAAAAGGAAATTCAAAAAGTTTGCAAGGACAACTACTATTTAAGGGCTGAAGAACCAGATAGGGATTCAAAAGAAGTGCCAATCTTACTAAAGAATAACGCCTTTGTAAGTCCCTTTGAGATTATGACAGAAATGTACTCCATGCCTAGATACAATGAAATAGACCCAACACCTTTCTTTGCACCTTTTTATTTTATATTTGCAGGGATAATGGTTGGCGACTTTGGTTATGGTTTGCTAGTATTTTTGGCAACATTCTTTGCCTTAAAGAAATTTAATCTAACAGATAAGAAGAGAAGGTTTTTCAAGTTTTTCAACTACCTATCTATTTCCACAATTATATTTGGATTAGTGTTCGGGTCCTTTTTTGGAGGAATTATTGAATTGCCAAGCCTTATTGACCCAGCAGAGGATTCTACTCTCTTGGTAATCCTTTCAGTTATCCTAGGCGGAATCCACATATTCTTTGGTCTTGGTATCAGGGCTTATATGAATATACGTGACGGCAAGCCAAGGGATGCCCTATACGATGTAGGATTTTGGTATATGGCAGTTTTGGGAGCTATTGGATTTATACTTGGAAAGGTCCTTCCACAAGTTGCACCTTATGGCAAGTTACTCATGATTATAATGATTATTGGCATGGTTGGAATTGTTGCAACAGGTGGCAGGGAAGAAAAGTCGAGGGGAGCAAAGATTGGTTGGGGAGTTTATTCTCTTTACGGAATCACATCTTATCTTGGAGACTTTGTATCTTACCTAAGACTTATGGCACTTGTTTTATCAGGTTCCTTCTTGGGGCTTGCAATAAATATGATTGCAAGAATGCTTTTTGAATCAAACTTATTGGGCAAATTATTTGCCATAGTAATTTTTGTGGTATTCCAATTATTTAATGCCTTTCTTTCTTATTTGTCAGCCTATGTTCACACAGCAAGGCTTACTTATGTAGAAATGTTTAATAAATTCTATGAAGGTGGAGGCATACCTTTCAAAAAAATGATAGAAAATTCAGATTACTTTAATATAGACTAGGAGGATTAATATGTTTAATGGACTAATGGAAGAATATGGCGGATTGATTTTAGGATCAATTGGAATTTTTTTAGCAGTAGCACTTTCTGGTGCAGGATCAGCTAAGGGAGTAGGTATGGCAGGGGAAGCTGCTGCAGGAGTAGTAATTGACGAACCAGAAAAATTTGGTAAGTCCCTTGTACTTCAATTGCTTCCAGGTACACAAGGTCTTTACGGTTTTGTAATTGGACTATTTATTTTATTTAGACTTGCTGTTGATACACCAATTAACACAGGATTTATGTACCTAGCAAGTGGTGCCGTAATTGGTCTTGCAGGACTTGTATCTGCAGTTGCTCAAGGTAAGGTATCTGTTGCAGGTATCAACATCCTTGCTAAAAACGAAGAACAACAAGCAAAGGGTATTATCTTTGCAGTAATGGTTGAGCTTTACGCTATTCTTGCCTTTGCAATTTCATTCTTTATCCTATTTAGAGCCTAGGTGATACTATGGCAGGACTTGAAAATATTTTAAACAAAATAATTAAGGATGCAGAGGAAAAGGCCCAACTCATAATAAAAGAAGCTGAAGAAAAAGAAAAAACTATTATAGAAAATAGAGAAGAAGAAGGCAGATTTCTCGCCAACAAAATAGGCGAGATTGCCGAAAGAGAAAGGGAAGACATCTTAAAGAGATCTAAGTCATCAGAAGAACTTAAGGCAAGGGACAAAATCTTATCTGAAAAAAACAGGATAATAGATGAGGTCCTTGAAAAAGTTGTAAGTGAACTTGAAAACCTGTCTGAAGATGATTTTGTAAAATTCTTAAAAAATAACTTAGGAGATGAAAATCTTAAGGGTGGGACTATTGATATTCCCCAAAAATATAGGGATGCTGTAGAAAAGGCAGACCTTGGCTTTAAAATATCTGACAAGGATTTAAAGAGTGGCTTTGTCCTTAACAAGGATAATTTAATTTACAATGGAGATTTTAGGTCTCTTGTAAAATCTGAGAGAGAAGACTTAGAGAAATTTTTAGCTGAAAAACTATTCAGTTAAGAGGAAAAGGTGATTTAATGGATAGAAATAAATTTATCCAAAGTTCCACAAGGCTAAGAGTTTTGGAAAAGGAACTTTTAAAAAGTGAAAACTTTATAAGAATATCTGAACAAGATACTTTGGAAGACGCACTTAGATCTCTATCTGATACAGTTTACAACAAGTTTATAAATAAAATATCTTCTCCCACAGAATATGAAGTCATCTTAAAAGAGGAGCTTACGAGGTTCTATAGTGAGGTCTATGACATTTCCCCATCAAGAATCCCAGTGGACCTAGTTACTTTAAAATACTTCTACCACAATCTAAAGGTCCTAATTAAGGAAAAGATTGGGGGAGAAGACTTAAAGGACCTTTTTATGGCATTTGGCGGCTTTGATATCAAGGAATATAGAGATGGAATCTTAAAGGGTAGCAAGAGAAATAAATATTTTGAACTTATAGGAAAAATTGAGGAAGTCTACGAAGAAAAGAAGGACCCTCAAATTATTGATATATATCTTGATAATGCCTACTTTAAGGACCTACTTGACCTGGCAGAAGAATCTGAAGTTGACCTATTTATAAATTACGCAAAAAATCTAATTGATTTTACAAATATTAGGACCCTTCTCAGGGCAAAAAAACAGGAAAAGGATGTGGAATTTTTAAGAAACATTATCCTTCCTGGAGGTAAGCTAAGAGAAGAAGCCTATCTTGATTTATTAAATAGGGAAATTTTTTCAGATACTGAAGCCTTCAAGAGGCTTGATATTTATAAGTATATAAAGGATGGCCTTGACGATTTTAAAGAAAAGGGAAGCCTATCAAACTTTGAGAGGGAGATGGACAATTACTTTATAGACCTTATTAAGGATGTAAAATACATCACCTATGGTCCAGAAGTTATTTTTGCCAATGTCTTGGCAAAGGAAATGGAAATTAAAAACCTAAGAATTATTTTGGTTTCTAAATTAAATGGACTTGATGGTGAATTTATAAGAGAAAAGTTGCGTGATAGTTATGTATAAAATTGCAGTTGTTGGAGACAAGGACTCGGTTTTATCTTTTAAGGCAATAGGCATAGAAGTCTTTGTTGCCTATGAAGATAAGGAAGCGAGAAGTCTGGTAGATAGTCTTGCAAAGGAAGATTATGGTGTAATTTATATCACAGAAGATCTTGCAGCAAAAATACCAAAGACAATCGAAAGATATAATGATGAGTTAATACCAGCCATTATAGTTATCCCATCTAACAAGGGAACTCTTGGTATTGGTATGAAGAACTTAAATAAAAACGTGGAAAAGGCAGTTGGAGCGAATATATTAGGTGACTAGTCACCTTTTTATAAAGGAGGATCTTTATTGAAATCAGGAAAGATAATTAAAGTATCCGGACCACTTGTTGTAGCCAGCGGCATGGAAGATGCCAATGTCTATGACGTGGTAGAAGTTTCTAAAGACAAATTAATTGGTGAAGTTATTGAAATGAGAGGGGACAAGGCCTCTATACAAGTATATGAAGAAACTACAGGCATAGGTCCTGGAGATGAAGTTTATACAACAGGAGCACCCCTATCAGTAGAGCTGGGACCTGGAATGATTGAGCAAATGTTTGATGGAATCCAAAGGCCCCTAGTTGGACTTAGAAACGAAGCCGGAGACTTTCTAGAAAGAGGAGTTACAGTAAATCCTTTAAATAGAGATAAAAAATGGGAATTTAAAAAAGTTGCCAATGTTGGAGATGAAGTTGAACCAGGAGATGTTCTTGGTACAGTTGAAGAAACTTCAGTGGTAACTCACAAGATTATGGTTCCCAATGGAATAAGGGGTAAAGTTAAGGACATAAAAGAAGGTTCCTTTACAGTTGCTGATACAATTGCAGTTATTGAAACTGAAGATGGCGACAAGGAACTTAATATGATTCAAAAGTGGCCTGTAAGAAAGGGAAGACCATACAAGAAAAAGATTGATCCTAAGGAACCACTTATAACAGGACAAAGGGTAATTGATACCTTCTTCCCAATAACTAAGGGTGGTACTGCAGCTATACCAGGACCTTTTGGTTCAGGCAAGACAGTTGTACAACATCAACTTGCCAAGTGGGCAGATGCACAAATAGTTGTCTATGTTGGTTGTGGTGAACGTGGAAATGAAATGACAGACGTACTTATGGAATTTCCAGAACTAATGGATCCAGCTACTGGCGAATCCATTATGAAGAGGACAGTTCTTATTGCCAACACATCTAATATGCCAGTTGCTGCTCGTGAAGCTTCAATTTATACAGGAATCACAATTTCTGAATACTTTAGGGACATGGGATATTCTGTAGCCATGATGGCTGACTCAACATCTCGTTGGGCAGAGGCCCTTCGTGAAATGTCTGGTCGTCTTGAAGAAATGCCTGGTGACGAAGGTTATCCAGCTTATCTTGCATCAAGAATTGCAGAATTTTATGAAAGAGCAGGACGTGTTCTTGTAAATGGTAAAGAAGAAAGGGAAGGTGCCTTATCAGTTATAGGTGCAGTTTCTCCTCCAGGTGGAGATATTTCTGAACCAGTTACACAAAACACACTTAGAATTGTAAAAATTTTCTGGAAACTTGACTATGATTTGTCATATCAAAGGCACTTCCCAGCAATTAACTGGATAGATTCTTACTCTTTGTATCAACCAAAGATAGATGCTTATTTAGATGAAAATATAGACAGAAGATTTTCTAAACTTAGAAAGAGATCCATGGCACTTCTACAAGAAGAAACTTCTCTACTTGAAGTAGTAAGACTTGTTGGCCGTGATTCACTTTCTGATGAAGATCAAATGAAGTTACACACAAGTAAGTCAATTCGTGAAGACTTCTTACAACAAAATGCCTTCCACGATGTTGATACCTTCTGTCCATTAGAAAAGCAATTTAAAATGCTAGACACAATTCTTTACTTCTACGATAAGGGACAAGAAGCCTTAGTTAAGGGAGCTTACTTCAGCGAAATCGAAGAGCTTGATGTAAAGGAAAGTATTGCTAGGATGAAGTACCTTCCAAATGATGAATTGGAAAAACTTGATGAAATAAAGGACAAAATTGATAGTCAACTTAAGAATTTAGTAGGGGTCGGTGATACAGATGCTTAAAGAATATAAATCAGTAACAGAAGTTGTTGGACCTCTTATGACTGTTGAAGGTGTAGAAGGTGCAGCCTATGAAGAATTAGTTGACATTGAGCTGCAAAATGGAGAAAAAAGACGTGGCCGTGTTATAGAAATTGATGGCGACAAGGCCATGGTACAAATCTTTGAAGGTTCTAGTGGTATTAACCTAAAGGATACAAGTGTTAGGTTCTTAGGCAAGCCTCTTGAACTTGGAGTTTCACCTGATATGATTGGTAGAGTCTTTGATGGACTTGGAGAACCAATTGATGACGGTCCAAAAATTATTCCAGAAGAAAAAATTGATATAAATGGTACTGCAATAAATCCAGTATCTAGGGACTACCCATCAGAGTTTATTCAAACAGGTGTATCTGTAATTGACGGACTTAACACTCTTGTTAGGGGACAAAAACTTCCTATATTCTCTGAAGCAGGACTTCCTCACAACGAGCTTGCAGCTCAAATAGCAAGACAAGCTACAGTACTTTCTGGTGGAGACTTTGCCGTTGTCTTTGCAGCTATGGGTATTACCTTTGAAGAAGCTCAATACTTTATTGATGACTTCACAAAGACAGGAGCCATTGACAGGGCAGTTCTATTTATGAACCTTGCAAATGACCCTGCTATTGAAAGACTTGCAACACCAAAGATGGCCCTTACTGCAGCAGAGTACTTGGCCTTCGAACAAGGTAAGCACGTTCTTGTTATCTTAACAGATATGACAAACTATGCAGAAGCCCTAAGAGAAGTTTCTGCAGCAAGAAAAGAAGTTCCAGGTAGACGTGGTTACCCAGGTTATTTATATACTGACCTTGCAGGTATCTACGAAAGAGCAGGAAGGATTAAGGGCAGAGAAGGATCTATTACACAAATTCCTATCTTGACAATGCCAGAAGGGGACATCACTCACCCAATCCCTGACTTGACAGGTTATATCACAGAGGGACAAATAATCCTATCAACTCAATTATTTAAGCAAGGTCTTGAACCACCAATTAACGCAATCCCATCCCTATCAAGACTTAAGGACAAGGGTATTGGGGAAGGCAAGACTCGTGAAGACCATGCAGATACAATGAACCAAATTTACGCTGCCTATACAGCTGGTAAGGAAGCAAAGGAACTTTCTGCAATCTTAGGGGAAACTGCCCTTACAGAAACTGACAAGGCCTTTGCACAATTTGCAGATATGTTTGAAAAACAATATGTATCTCAAGGTTTTGAAACTAATAGACCTATACTTGAAACCCTAAATCTAGGTTGGGAGCTTCTATCAATAATTCCTAAGACAGAGCTTAAGAGAATTGACGACAAATTAATTGAAAAATATTTGGGCGATAAGGAGAATAAAGAGGAGGATTCTAAGGATCCTAAAAATTTAGAAAATGAGGGATTATAATGGCAAGACTAAATATAAACCCCACAAGGATGAACTTATCCATTCTAAAGACTAAACTTGAAACTTCAAAGAGAGGCCACAAATTATTAAAGGACAAGCAAGATGAACTTATGAGACAGTTCATTACTCTTATCAAAGAAAATAAAAAGCTAAGACTTGAAGTAGAAGATAAACTACAAAATTCCTTCAAGGCCTTCTTAATGGCATCAGCTGCCATGAGTCCAGAGATGTTAGAAGAGGCTATTGCCCTTCCAACTACAAAGACTCTTGTTGATATAAGAAAGAAAAACGTAATGTCTGTTGACGTGCCAGAGATGGAATTTTTAACTGAGAAGACATCAGAAGATGCTTCAAGATATCCCTACGGATATGCTCAGACAACTTCGGACCTTGACTCAGCAATTGATAATCTAACAGAAGTTATGGAAGAGCTACTCACTCTAACTCAAAAGGAAAAGGCATCTCAACTCCTCGCCAATGAAATCGAAAAGACAAGGAGAAGGGTGAACGCTCTTGAGTATAAGACTATTCCAGACCTAGAAGAAACGATAAAATATATTCGTTCAAAACTTGATGAAAGTGAAAGAGCAAATATAACAAGACTTATGAAAGTCAAGGACATCATCTCAAAGGAAGAGATGAAGGAAGAAAAAACAGAAAAAGTAAATGCAGAACTTGCATAAGAATAAAAAAGCTAGAGAAAATTCTCTGGCTTTTTTCTTTTGCAAGCATAAGTAAACATAAAACTACTTCTTAATAATTTTTTATAAATTACTACAGACTCATCCATTAAGTATGGAAGGACACTTTTGTGTAAGTAGATTAACTTTTGGTTATAAATTAATTAAAGAAAAGCAAGACAAGATATAAGAGAGGGAGGAAGAAATGAAATTTTTACACACAATGATTAGGGTAAAGGACCTTGAAAGGTCAGAGAAATTTTACAAAGAAGCACTGGGTTTTGTTGAGTCAAGACGCAAGGACTTCCCAGAAGATGAATTCACACTTTTGTATTTAAAGTTAGAAGACTCACCCTTTGAATTAGAGTTAACTTATAACTACGACGGAAGAGATTATACAATTGGTGACGGATACGGTCACATTGCAATTTCTCACCCAGACATAAAATCCTTTAGGGAAGAGTTGAAGAGCAAGGGTTACGATGTAACAGAATTAAAGTCGCTTTCAGACAAGTCAGATTTCTACTTCTTTGTGAAGGACCCAGATGGATATAAGATTGAAGTAATTGGAGAAAAAAATAAATAAAGAATAACCACCTTGTGAAATAAAATTGAAGTGCTATCCTCTAGTTGGTTTTTAAGTCCAACTTTTGGGGTTAGTTCAAATTCATAAGGTGGTTTCTTTTTTACATATTATTTTTTAATTTTGCATTTAATTTTTCTACGTCCCTTTTGAAAATTGTATATTCAATAAACCAAATCGCAAGGTAGATTAAAAAGTAAGTGGCAAAGAAGATTGCCAAGGCTTGAAGGGATCTTTGAAACCAAAATAACTTATAACCCACAAAGCTTATTGTAAAGGCAGTTAAAAGGAAGTGAATGATTGTCTTTTTTAAAATAGAAAATTTTTCTTCTTTCCAAACAAGAGATGCAAGGCTAAAAACTATGCCAAGAAGTCCCGTAAGGCAGATGGAAGAAAGGCTTGCAGAGAATACAGAAGCAGAACTTTCTATTAAGTCAGGGTTAGCTAGGGTAAAACCCCCATCCAAAAAAATGTAGGACATAAAAATTGAAATAACAAGTAATACAAATTCACAAATCAAAATCCCATTTATAATTTGACTAATAATTTTTTTCATAAAATCACCTCATATACCAAGAGTTTCCTTAATTTTTTTCACATATCTTCGAGAGACAAAGGTTCTGGAATTATTTTTCATAATGACAGAAATAGTTCCCGAATAAGATAAGTCGAAGCTATCGACTAAGTTTAGGTTAATTAGTTCAGAATTTGAAATCCGCACAAACTTTTTTAGCTTTAAGTCCTCTTCAAGTTGATAAATTCTTTTCTTTATCTGAAATTTTTCATCTATAGACTCAGCAAAAACTTTTGAATCCTCTGTATAAATCCTATAAATCTTACCGGGATTTAAAATTTTAATCTTCTCGCCAAGATAGGCAAGCAAAATATTATCAGAATTTTCTAAGACAAAGGACTTAAGCCTTAAAACTTCTTCTGTAAGTTTATCAGTATATACAACAGCCTTGGGCAACTTAAAATTTTCATCTATTTTAATTTCAAAATCCATTTCCGACCTCCTTTACTTATAATATAAATCATTGTGAAGAAAAGTAAATAAAACTTATCTAAGTGGTCGAAAATTTAATGTAAGTGGAAAAAAAGAGTTTCTAAATTTATCTCATAAAAATTACTAAGATAATAAAGGCAATAAATAAATTAAAATTGGGTAAACAAATATAGAGGTGTTTAAATGAAGAAAATTTTATTATATGGGTTAGATATTGAAAAGACAAAAATCACTGAAGAAGTTGCAAGGTACTTTGGAATTGAATTAAATAAGATAAATAAAGAAAACCTAGAAGAGAAGGTTGGAGAACTTTTTAAAGAAGACTTAAGCAAAAATGAAAGCCTTGAAGCAGAAGAAAAGTTAATGGTTTTTCCAGATATGGATAGGGAAGAACTTCGAGACTTTTTGCTTACACTTAAAGACAGGGGAGTCATAGTTGACCATAAGTGCGTCCTCACAAAGACCAATGCAGAGTGGACTTTTGGATTTTTAATGGGACACATTGCAGATGAACACAGAGTGGTTACAAAATTTAGGGAACTTGGTGGACTTGTTAAACTTGCCCTTGAAAAACTCGAAAAAGAAATAGACCAAGACCTAAAGGACCTTGTGGATAGGGCAATGGAAAATAGGAACAGAGGACTTGACGAAGAAAAAATAGATAAGGACATAAGAGACTTAAAAGAAAAATTAAATGTAAAATAAGTTGTACCCAGAAAATTTTCTGACTTATTTTTATGATTAGGATTTGAAAAGGGAAAGTAATGCAGCAGCTAATAAGATTATAAAAATTTAATTTACTAAGGAGAGATAAAAATCAAAATAACCTCGATGTTTTATTTACACCGAGGTTATTTTTATGTCTTATAAGGTTTTTATTTTATAATTCTGTTATGTTGTAGATGTCCATATTTTCTTCATGGAATTTTTTATTCTTCACAGCTACTCTTGCTGCTAGGGTGTCAAGGGATGTCACTATGTCGATGACGTATTCTGTAGCCATTCTTCTAATTTTGAAACCATCTCTTGTTGAGTCGCCACCCTTTGTTGGAGTGTTAACTACTAAGTCGATTTCTCCATTTCTTATTACGTCAAGGATATTTGGTCTTGGGTCGTTGATCTTGCCAACTTCTTTTGCATCAATTCCTGCTTCTCTTAAGAATTTGCAAGTTCCCTTAGTTGCTACAATCTTGTAGCCCATTTCATTCATTGTCTTAGCAATTCCTAAGAATTCTTCCTTGTCATTGTCATTTACTGTTGCAAGTACACGGGATGCTTTGTCTTCTATTGCAGAGCCTCCTGCCAAGAAGCCTTTGAAAAGTGCTTCGTCAATGTCTTTTCCAACTCCAAGAACTTCTCCAGTTGATTTCATTTCAGGTCCAAGAGAAATTTCTACTCTGTTGAGTTTGGACATAGAGAAGACTGGTACCTTAACAGCCATTAGCTTTGGCTCTTTGTAAATTCCTGTTCCATAACCAAGGTCTTTTAATTTTTCACCAAGCATTGTCTTTGTTGCAAGGTCAACTATTGGTACTCCTGAAACCTTTGAGATGTAAGGCACTGTTCTTGATGCACGAGGATTTACTTCTATGATGTAAAGGTCATTTTTGTATTCGATGAATTGGATGTTAACCATGCCCTTAACGTGAAGTGCCTTGGCAATTTTCTTTGTGTAGTCAAGTATCTTATCTTTGATTTTACTTGAGATGTTAATGCTTGGATAAATTGTTATTGAGTCACCAGAGTGAACTCCAGCCCTTTCAAGGTGTTCCATGATACCTGGTATTAGGACATCGTCGCCGTCGGAGATTGCATCAACTTCAATCTCACGACCTACTAGGTACTTGTCTATTAAGACTGGATTGATTGCATCTCTTTCGAAGGCACTCTTTAGGTAAGTCATAAGGCTGTTTTCGTCATAAGTTATTTGCATACCTTGACCGCCAAGTACATAGGATGGTCTAACAAGTAGTGGATAGCCAAGTTCCTTTGCAGTTTCAAGTCCCTCTTTTACAGTGAAGACCCCGTGTCCCTTAGGTCTGTTGATTTTTAATTCTTCAAGCATTTCGTCAAACTTTTCTCTGTCTTCAGCCCTGTCGATATCTTCGAAGTCTGTTCCAAGTATATTTATCTTTTGTTGGTGAAGATATTTTGCAAGTTTGATTGCAGTTTGACCACCAAAGGCTAGGATAACTCCCATTGGTTTTTCTGTTTCAATTATTGATTTAACTTCTTCTTCTGTAAGTGGTTCAAAGTAAAGCTTGTCTGATGTGTCGAAGTCAGTTGAAACAGTTTCTGGGTTGTTGTTTATTGTAATTGTTTCGATTCCCATCTTGATTAGGGCCTTGATTGCGTGAACGCTACAGTAGTCAAATTCGATACCTTGACCAATTCTTATTGGGCCAGATCCAATTACAATTATTTTTTTCTTGTCAGAGATTATATTTTCGTCTGTCTTTTCATAAGTAGAGTAGTAGTAGGCACCATTTTTTCTAAAAGGAGATGTGTCTACTCTTCTATAGTTTGGAAGGATATTGTTCTTTTTACGAAGTTCTACTACCTTATCAATGTCTACGCCAAGGGCAGAAGCAATAGTCTTGTCTGAGAAGCCTAGCTTCTTAAGCTTAGATAATTCTTCAGGAGTCATTGTGTCAAGGCTTAACTTCTTAAGATTTTCTTCTTCGTGAACAATATTTTCGATTTTTTCTAAGAAGTAGAGGTCAATACCTGTTATGTCGTGAATCATTTCTATAGAAAGTCCACGTCTAATGATTTCTGCAACATCAAAGAGTCTTTCATCATCAGGGAATTTTATTCTCTTCTTTAATTCTTCAGTAGTTCTTTCTTCAGAGAACTTTGATTCAAGAGAGAATTTGGAAATTTCAAGAGATCTTATACCCTTTAAGAGGGCTTCTTCAAAGGATGAGCCAATTGACATAACTTCACCAGTTGCCATCATCTTTGTGCCAAGCTTTCTATTGGCAAACTTGAACTTGTCGAAAGGCCATTTAGGAATTTTAACAACTACATAGTTACAAGAAGGTTCGTAAGTTTCTATTGTTTCACCAGTAGTTTCGTTTTGGATTTCATTTAAGTTTAGACCAAGGGCAATCTTTGTTGCGATTCTTGCTATTGGGTAGCCTGTTGCCTTTGATGCAAGAGCTGATGAACGAGAAACCCTTGGGTTAATTTCTATAACTGCATAGTCAAGAGTTTCAGGGTTAAGAGCAAGTTGAACATTACAAGCACCAACAACATTTACATTTTCTACTATATTTAAGGCAGAATTCCTTAACTTTTGTAAAACATCCTTATCAAGACTTTGGCAAGGGGCAACAACTATTGAGTCTCCTGTGTGAACTCCAACTGGGTCCACATTTTCCATATCGCAGACAATAATTTTTTCACCAGCAGAGTCCCTTATTACTTCGAATTCAATTTCCATCCAACCACGAATAGATTTTTCGAGAAGACATTCATTTACTGGGCTAAGGCTAAGACCGTGAGATAAAACTTCAACAAGTTCTTCTTCGTTATAGGCAAAGCCGCCACCAGTTCCTCCTAGGGTATAGGCAGGTCTAACAACTAGAGGGTAACCAATTTTCTTTGCAAGTGTCTTACCTTCTTCAAGACTTGTTGCAATTTCAGATTCAATGATTGGCTCTCCAATCTCTTGCATTGTCTTTCTAAAAATATCTCTGTCTTCGCCCTTCTTTATGGCATCAATATCAGTACCAATGATTTTTATTCCATACTTGTCAAGAATTCCACGTTTGTCTAGTTCAAGGGTCATATTAAGACCAGTTTGTCCACCCATACCAGCGATTAGTGAATCAGGTCTTTCCTTTTCTATAATTTTTTCAATAAAGGAAATGGTAATTGGCTCGATATAAATTTTATCGGCAACACCCTTGTCTGTCATAATAGTAGCAGGATTTGAGTTTACAAGAACAGTTTCAACTCCATTATTCTTTAGAGTTTCGCAAGCTTGTGTACCTGAGTAGTCAAACTCAGCAGCCTGTCCTATAACAATTGGACCAGATCCTATTACTAGCGTCTTCTTAATTGAATTATCTCTTGGCATTTTTTTCTCCTTTTTTTCCAAATAAAAGATCAAACATTCTTAAAAATGGGCAAAAAAAATTTATGTTATTAAATTTGCTCAAAAAAAAATCATGCACAAGGACATGATTAACGTCAGTCCTTGGACTGATTTTTTATTTTTTTATCTTTAACATTAAATCACTTTTTAGATTCAATTGCAAGAACTTTTTCTAAATAAAAAATTATTTTTATTAACTGGCTTTATTAACCAGTTTGGAGGACATTATAAAAGTTTTTTGTGGGTTTTTATTAGATAAATGAAGAAATGTAAGCTTACAAAAACTTATAAAGGACTGGAAGACCCTAGGGCCATAAAAAGATATGAGCTAACAAATATTCATAGACTTGTAAAAATTTATGAAGTCGTAAAAAATTATGAAGTCGTAAAAGATGAAAAAGTTGTAGGACTTTATGAAGTCATAAAAGTTAAAAAAGTTGAAGTACTTTGCAAAGTCGCATAGGGTTAAGAAAGGCTCTAGCCATTAAATTGACAAGCAATTGTCCTATTGATATAATTATTTAGATTTTATTCAATGATTAAGTTTTTATCAAATGAAAGATGATGATTATGAAAATTTTGCACCTATTAAATTATGTTGGTAGGGGAGGTAGCGAAAGCTACATCAAAAATTTAATAAATACTGGGTCCGACTTTGAACACCAGCTTCTTTATAATATTGATGGAGGTGGAGTCAAAGACTTCCAAGACTTGGGAGTAAAAACTATCCAATGCGATATGAGGTCTCCCTTGGATTTAAAAGCATCAAAATTTTTGAAGAATTATGTGAAGGAAAGTGACATAGATCTTGTTCACACACACTTTATGAGAGAAAATGGGATTGCCTTTCTCAGCAAGGTTCTTGGAATGAAGGTCCCTGTGATAAACACAAGGCACATGGTGTCACAAATTTCAAAAAAATCTGCTATCTTAAATAGAATATTCTTCACAAAGAATGAAAAAATTATTGGAGTTAGCTCTCTGGTAAAGAAGAAGCTATTGGAAGAAGGTGCTAAGGAAGAAAAAATCCTAGTCCTTCCACCACCAATCCCAGTGATTAATCAAGTTGAGCCTCTTAATAAGGAAAAAGATGAAAAGTGGATTCTTTCTGTTGGAAGATTTTCAGAAGAAAAGGGAATTCTTTTTTTTATTGATGGACTAAATGAACTTTTTAAGGAAATTGATAAGGCAAGGGCACTGATAATTGGATATGGTGATCTTGAAGACCAGATGAAAAAGAAAATTCACGATTATAATCTTGAAGGTAAGGTTGAAATTGTTGGCTATAGGTCGAAACCCTTTGATTATTTGGCAGCGGCTGATTTATACGTCAACCATTCTAAGGAGGAAGCCTTTGGACTTTCCATAGTTGAGGCGGCATACTCTGGGGCACCTCTACTCATCACGAATAATTGTGGAGCAAGGGACTACTTTAATGAAGAGAATGGATCAGCCTTGACTTATGACTATGGAAACATTCAAGAGTTTAAGCTAAAGGCCTTAGAGATATTAACTAAGGATGAACTTAAAAATAATTTAAAGGACAAGACCCAAAAGATTTTGGATAAGGACTTAAATCAAAGACAAGTAATTAAAAATATTGAAAGCGTATATGAAGGAGCAATAAGTGAAAGCAGGAAAAATTAAAATTTTAGATATTATTTTTGTAATTTTGTTTGCAGTTTTCTTAGTAATTGTATTCAAGCAAAAATCTTCTAAAGATATAGATGTGGCTGACACAAGTGTGGTCTTAGCACTTGAAGCAGATGAAACTGAATCTTACAATAAGGATGTGCCAAAGGTTGGCGACAAGGTTATTGACAAGAGGAGAAATAGTGAAATTGGGGTTGTAAAAGAAATCCAAGTTAATGATGCTATTGACAACCCTATGTCTGAATACACAGGAATTGAAAATGGAAGAGGAAAAAATTCGGAATTCAATTCTATTAGATTTTTAGTAAGTTCCAAAGCCAAGGTCAAGGATGATGGAATCTATGTAAATGGTTTTAATTATCTCCTAGGTGATGAACTCACATTTACTGTTGGTGACTTGCAAATTTTTGCAAAGATTAAGAACCTTGAGGTGAGCAAATGAAATTAAAGTTTAAATTTATAGATTTATTTATAATACTTGCTTGCATTGGGGCAGGAATCCTCTTTGTTAGCAGATTAAACCTAGCAGATGGACGAGGTCAAGTCCTACAAAAGGATGAAAAAGCAGAAATCACTATGGCTGTTCCTTTTATTGAAAGTGAAATAATTGACCACCTAAAAGTTGGCGACCCTGTAAAAGATGTCATGGCAAATAATCCTATTGGAAAGGTAACAAAGATTGAAGTAACTGAAATTGATCCTAGGGACTTTACCTTTGAAGGAAAAGTTCTTAAGTTTGATGACAAACTTTATAAGAAAGCCACTGTTACAATTGAAGCTCAGGGTAAGAAAACTGACAAGGGTATCCTAATAGGACAAACAAATTATTTCACAGGTCAAACTAACACCTTTGGAGCTGGACTTGTAAAACTTTTTAACGTAAGGATATCTGGCATAAAGTATCTTGGTGAGTAAAATGACAAAATTTTTTGACTTGCTGAGATTTAATTTAGATTACAATGCCTGGGATGATTCGCTAATAAGAAATCTTCTATTGAGGATTCGCTTATTTTTTGAAAATATTTTTGCAAAGATTTTAGACTTTTTAAAGGAAAAGAGTTTTTTCTTTGGACTTTTAGAGAGCCTATCAAGGCACATAAACATAATAATTGCCCTTAGTCTTATATTTATAAGTATAGTTCCCTTTAATTTGTGGTCTAACCTCTACTTATACCTAATAGTCTTTATCTTGTGGATCTTAAACTTATATAGGAAAGAGGATAAAAAAAGACTTGCCTTTGATGACTTCTTAGTTTTATTTATATTGACAATAGGTCTTTCTACAGTATTTTCAATTTATCCAAGATTAAGTCTTAAGTATGCAGTAAATTACTTCTCAGTATTTTTATTTTATGCAATTTTTATCAACAACATTAGGACTCGCAAGGATTTATTTCAAATATTGACAGCCCTAACATTAGCAACTTTACTTGTAAGTTTTTATGGACTCCTACAAAAATTTGTAATTGGAGTTTCTGTTGACCTTTCACAAACAGATATGTCCATAAGCCAAGAACTAAGTGGAAGAATTTATTCAACTATGGGCAACCCAAATGTCTTGGGAGAATACTATCTCTTGACAGTGCCCCTAATAGTTGCTAACTTTTTAAAAAATGAAAACAAGTATATAAAGATCCTTTCAGCCTTTACAATTTTAATTTCCATGTTTGTGCTTTTGACAACTGGATCAAGGTCTGCTTGGGCATCCTTTGCCATTTGTGTTTTTGTATTTACCTTGCTCTACAATCCAAGACTACTTCCTATATTTTTTATGCTTGGCTTGATTTTATTTTTCTTCTTGCCAGGAAATATACAAATAAGGCTTATGTCAATTTTTAACAAGAGTGATTCTTCAATTAACTACAGAAAATATATTTACGAAAGTGCAAACATTATGAAAAAGAATTTTTCAAAGTTAGGCGGAGTAGGGCTGGGCAATGAAGTCTTCCAGGCTGCCTTTGAAAACTACAAGTCACCACAACTAACTAAGGTGGCTCACTGCCATAATCTCTACCTTCAACTTATGATAGAGATTGGGGCCTATGGACTCTTCTTCTTAATAGGACATATTATTAAGCTATTTTCAAAAATCTTAATTAGATTTAAAGAATTTAGGGAAAATGATCCTGCTCTTAGCCTTGTTCAATATGGAGGCATAGCAGCAATATGTGGATTTATGGTAATGAGTTTCGCAGACTACACATGGTTCTACCTTAGAATTGTGAGCCTATTCTTTATAGTTCTTGCAATCTTAAGGGCTTCATTAAATATAAAAAATTGATTTACTTGTAAGGTTAAGTAGTTGGAGACAATTATTTAACCTTATGTCATATTTGAATAAATTGTAGGGATGAAGAAGGGAAACGATTTGAATAATAAAAGTAAGATAGAACTCTTTACAAAAAGGGGGATGAACAATGATTAAGGTTCTCCATTTAATTTCTGGAGGAGATAATGGTGGCGCCAAGACCCATATTTTTAACTTGATGAAGGGGCTTGAGGGCAAGGTAGATGCAAAAATCATCTGCTTTATAAAAAACGAATTTTACGATGAGGCAGTGGAAAGAGGAATTGACATAGAAGTCTTTTACCAAGAAAAGAGATCAGACCTTTCTGTTGTTTCAAAAATAAGGGACTTGATCATAAGTGAAAACTATGATTTAGTTCATGCCCATGGTGCTCGTGCCAACTTCATTTGTATGTTTTTGAAAAATAAAATTGACATACCAATGCTTACCACTATCCATTCAGACTACAAGTTGGACTTCAAGGACAGCTTTTACAAAAATTTAATTTATACAAGTCTTAACAAAATTGCACTAAAGAAGTTTGATTACTACATCTGTGTAAGTGATACCTTTAAGAGGATGCTTATAAAGAGGGGCTTTAAAAGAAGAAACATCTACGTTCTCTACAACGGGATTGACACTGAAGGAAAGATTGACTACCTTCCAAAGACTAGCTTCTTTGAAAAGTACAAGATTAATTACAATGGTGAGTTAGTTGTAGGAATTGTTGCTAGACTTGATAAGGTCAAAGACCATGAAACTTTTGTAAGAGCTTGTAAGGAAACCCTAGACAAGAATACAGACATAATCTTTCTAATAGCTGGTGGTGGACCAGAAAAATCTAGGATTGAAGAGCTATTAAAGGAATATGGAATAGAGGATAAGGTCCACTTGCTTGGCTTTGTAAAGGACAAGTACAGTCTCTTTAATGCCATGGACGTAAATGTACTTACAAGTATTTCTGAGTCCTTTCCTTATGTAATCCTAGAGGCTGCTCTTCTAAAAGTTCCAACACTTGCAACAAGAGTTGGTGGAATACCAAAAATTGTCATAGATGAAAAGACAGGATTTTTATTTGAAGTTGGAGATTCAAAAAAATTATCTGAAAGCATTTTAAAAATCTATAATGATAGAAAGCTTTTAGAAGATCTTGGTGAAAATATAAATAATTTTGTGAAATCAGATTATTCGCACAATGCCATGGGAGAAAAACAATTTGAAATTTATCAAGATATTTTAAGTGAGAAAAATCTCTTGATAAAGAATAAATAAACAGAGTGATCTTATGAAAAAAATTGTAGTATCAGGATACTTTGGCTTTGACAATTCTGGCGACGATGCCATCTTAAAGGCCATGGTAGATGATTTTAAAAAACTAAATATTGACTTAGAGATGACAGCACTCTCAAACAATCCTGAGAAGACAAGACAAGTTTATGGGATAGGGGCAGTAAATAGATTTTCTTTTAATGAAGTTCGCAGAGCCTTAAAAGATGCAGACCTACTCTTGTCAGGTGGAGGATCACTACTTCAAGACATTACATCAACGAGGTCTATAATTTATTATCTTTCTGTTATTATCTTGGCGAAATTTTTAAGAAAAAAAGTCTACGTCTATGCCAATGGTATTGGGCCAATAGATAAAAAACTCAATAGATTTTTGACAAGATGGGTACTTAACAAGGCAAACTACATTACCTTAAGAGATGACTTGTCCTATAAATTTGTTAGAGACTTGGGGGTCACAAACAAAAATATAGAAGTGACAGCTGATCCAGTCTTCACCTTAGCAGCAGCAGGAGAAGATAGGGTGAACAAAATCTTGCAAGGTGAAAATATTAAGATTACAGATAAGACTATAGGATTTTGTATAAGAGATCAGAAGAATATTGACGAGATAAAGGATAAATTTGCAGCAACTATCGACAAGCTAATAGAAGATGGTTACGACATCCTACTTGTGCCCTTCCACAATCCAAGAGACAACATCTATTCAAGTGAAGTTGCTGAAAGATGTCGACATAAGGGCAAGGTAATGCTAATAGAAAACACCTACTCAGCAGGAGACTTAATGGGTATTTTTAAAAAATTAAAACTTCTTGCAGCAATGAGACTTCATTCACTTGTATATGCAGCAAGTGTTGACCTTCCAATGGTGGGAATAATTTACGACCCAAAGGTAGAAGCCATGGTTAAAGAACTTGGCATTGAAGAAGCAGTTGATGTTGAGAACTTCACTCCAGAAGAACTTTTCTATAAGACAAAGTTAGCTCTTGAAAACTTAGAAGAGAGGAGAAAAGTTTTAAGTGAAAATACAGAAGAGATGAAGCAAGAGTCAAAGAGAAATATCGAGATAGCTTTGACCTTGTTGGGTGAAAAAAATTTTTAAGATTATGCTTATAAGTCATAAAGTGCAAATAAAATTTTTGAAATGAGGAGTCAGACAACTGACTTCTTTTTTGGCTCTATGTCAAATATTGGGGAGGCTCGTTAACTCGAGTCTCTTTCTTTATGTAAAAATGAACACATAGACGCTAATAAAAGACAAAACTAAAACAACTAAAAAACTACTAAAAATAAGCATAGCAAACAAAACCCCTAGGGGTTTTGCGAATTTTCCCCGTTTTCCTAACCACTACTTACAAGCGAACATAATCCTTTTTCTAAACAAATTGAAATTTTTCATACCAAAACAATTCCTCTTTAAAGTCTTTATCTTAGTATGAGTACCTTCAAGAGGACCATTAGACCAAGGATAATCAAAAGAATTACATAACTCATAAAACCAGTTATTAAAAGCAGTGATACAAGATTTAAATTCTTTTAAATTAAACTCTTCAGCCCTTCTTATCCATTCTCTTAAAGATTTAGCAGCTCTAACTTTATTGGGTTGACTAAGAACATACTGGTACCCACAGGGCACACAGTAGAATAATTCCTTTAACCTATATGCCTATTTTAAATCCTCACTCAAATAAAGCATTAAAGAAACTTCCTTAGCTTGCTCAGAAGTAAGCTTAGAAGCAGGCTTTGTTAATAGACTTCTACTTCTCTTAAAATACTTCCTAAGATTAGAAGAATTATCCTTTTGAATCCTCTTCCTAACATTCTCTAAAGCCCAGGAAACTTGTCTTATGAAATGATACCTATCAACAATATGAATAGCAGTTTTAAAGAACCTATTCTTAACAGACTTAAAAGTATTAGACATATCACTTACAAAAAACTTAAGGTCCTGTTTCTCCTTAGAAGGAACCCTATTAAAATAGTTGAACAAAAAGTTTTTATCCCTAGTAGGTAAAATATCAATCATAGAGTGCTTATCGCCATTAAGAAGAGAAGTCTGATACTTAAAACCTCCACTATCACCCTTAAATTCACTTGTGCCCTATGGGTATCGATATACAAAGGACTTCAGAAAGGCAAGTTCTCGAAACATATAAACAATTTAAAATTCTCAAAACAGTATTATAAGAAACATCATACCTATTAGCAATAGAAGAGATAGAATACCACTCTTTAAATTCAGCAACAATAGCAAAAACAAGTCTATTAATCATAGTATGACCCTTAGCAATAAAAACAATGTCCCTTTCAAAACGACAACCACAAAACTTACAATCATACCTAGTTTTCTTTAAATGAATAAGACATTTCTTACCACGGATATGAGTATCCTTAATCCTTTGAACTCTATGATCATGAACCCAAACCCTACTAGAACCACAGTGAGGACAAATATCCATCCTTTTAACAGAAGCATGAATATGAACAAAGTCATTATCCTCATCAAAACTATCAAAAACTACATCTTTAAAACCCAATAAAAATAAATTCATGTTATTATTTTGCACTTATATGCACCTCCAAGCTTTGTGTTTTAATTATTTTAAGTTTAGGACTAAATGCGTATAAGTGCAATTTTTTTGCAAAAAATATCTGCTAGAGATTTACTCCCCAACAGATATTATGGAATTTTTTTGTTGTGCTTATGGAATGATAAGTTTAATTTTGTTATAATAAAGTTGCGAAGAAAACGAATTCATTATTTATGAATTTGTAGACTTACAATTTTCGAATTCTTTGTTAGAAAGACTTATATTTATTTAGACTGGAGGAACATCATGAATAGAAAAATGTTTTTATTAGTAACTAGTTTGGCAATTTTATCTTCAAGCCTAAGTCCAACTTGGGCAGCAGGCAAAAATTTTATATATAATAATTTAGAGAAGACTCTAGCTCTTCAAGCACAAGCTTCTGATGTAAAAAATTCTGAGAAGAAAGAAGAACTCCCACTTGTTATAGAAAATATGCCAGATGATAGGGTGAAGGACAAGTATGTCAAGATAATTTTTGTTCCAGAAACTAGGAAGGTTAATGGAGTGCAACATTATGGAAAGCTCTTAGATAAGGAAGGAAATGAAGTTTCATTAAGTGATATCTCCTATAATGGAAAAGTTATTAAAGGCAAAGAATATTATGTACTAAAGGGTGCAAGGTGGAGGAGTATTTTATATTATAAAATAAATAATAAACAGGTTCTCTATGTTAGGAAAGCTGATAATAATGAAAGTGATCCAGAAATAAAGAGTGAACATGAATTTTTAGGATGGACATCAGCTTATGGGATTACCAATATATTTGCGGATGATTATAGTTTACCATTAAGTGGATATTCAATTGATATGCCCTATATCATTAAGGCGGGCTTTCAAAATAAGCCATGTTTCTACGATAATGATTTTCTACCAGAAAGAGATTCCGACGGTTATGAAATTTTGCAAAAAAAAGATAATTATACAAGAATAGGATTTATTGCTACTGCGGAAAAAGAAAATTGGAAAGGTTCACTTTCATTAAAAGATTCACAAAAAAAGTTCTCCTTGAAAGAAATTCAAAACTCAAAAAAAATATATTTTTATATAAGGAAAGATTCAGGAACTTATAAGTTTGTAGATTTTAAACCAGAGGTAATAGATAGCGAAGGTAAAACTTTTTGGTATTGGGCATTAAGCAGTTCTTTACCTAAAGAGGATTTTGAAATGGGTTCAAAAGATTTAGATTTTTTTGCTGAATTTATTGGTGAATATGCACCAATGAAAAATTATTTGAATCTAGAAGAAAAGCCAATGCCAAGGGGTTGTTATAAAGTGGAGTTCCAACCCGAAGATGGATATAAATTTAATGATTCTCATTATTATATAAAATTTGCAATAAGGAGGGGCGTTGGACTTAAAACTATTAGATATATTGAGTTACTATTAAAAGATTCTCACCTTAAAGGCTATGAAGGAAAAGTTGCTTGGTATGATGGTTATAAGAAGATTGACAATATCCTTGAGCAAGTAATTGATTCTGATAAAGTATTCACATTAAGAAGAGTGAGAGATTTTGAATCAGAAAAATTTAATCCATTGGTTAATGAAGTACAAGTAAATAAGGGTGATGACCCTACTATCGAAAAATTAAAAGGAGGAATAACAAATCTTCCAAACAATCTTGTTAAAGTCGAAATTAAAACCAAAGCAGATACTTCACAAGTTGGAACAAGTAAAGCTGTACTAAAATTAACTTTCACTGACACATCAAGCAAGGAAGTTGAAGTTACTGTCAAGATAATTGATAAAATACCTGGAAAAATAATTACACCGATTCCTAAAATAAAAGCTGAAGATATAATCAAAGAAGAGATTCCTTACAATGGGAAAATAAATCTTTTAGATAATATTAAAAACCTTCCAGATGGAGCAAAAGTTGAAGATGTAAGCAAGATAATCGACACAAAAATACCAGGGACTTACACTGGAAAAGTTAAAGTTACTTTCAAGGAAGGCTCATCAAGAATTGTAGAGATCTCTGTTGAAGTTTTACATCCTCTTGCAGAAAAATACAAAGTACAAAAGCCTGATAAAACTCCAGTTGAAAAGCTTGATTCTTTAAGTCTTTCAGAAAAATCTGAAATTGTAGAAAAAGTTAAGACAGTTAATCCTCAAGCAGATACGGTAGAAGTAAGTGATAAGGGAGAGACTACTTTAGTTTATGCTGATGGGTCAAAAAACATTATAAGTCCAGAAGATACTATAGTCTTAAAGAAAAATGAAAGTGACAATAAAGACCCTGAAGAGAAACCAGGGAAGAAAGATGACAAAAAAGATCCTGAACAAGAACCTGGAAAAGAAGAAAACAATAAGGATCATGAAGAGAATAAGGAAGAAGATAACCATGAAGTAGATAAGAAAAATGAAGAAAATAAATCAGACTCATGGAATTACTTCCCAAGATATTATGTGAGAGATCACAAGACACCAACTAATAAGCAAGATGTAAAAATTGATTCTAAAGAAAGCCATGCAAAAGCAAAAGTCAAACCTAGGAAATTTGTAATTGATATGAAGAGTGGAACTTATACATTAACAGAAGATGGAAAAACTTTAGAAAAGTCCTTGGACGTAAAACCAATAATTGAAAACAATAGGACTATGCTACCCCTTAGGGCTCTTGCAGAAATCCTTGACGCAAAAGTTATTTGGAATGAAGCAACAAGGACTGCATCCTTTACAAGAGATGGACTTACTGCTCTTATCCAAATCGATGACAATAAAATAGTTTTGTCTAATGGAAAGACAATAGACCTTGACGCTAAACCACTTAACGTCAATGGAAGAATTTATCTTCCACTTGTATATGTTGGTCAAGTCTTTGGTCTAACTAGTGGCAAGACAGCGGATGGCAAAGAAGATGACATTGAGTGGAAGGAAGAAAGCAAGGCAGTGACAATTAATATTAAATAAAAATTTTAAAGGGGAAGGGCGACCTTCCTTTTTTCAATGCAAACATAAGTGAATAAAAATATTAAAGAAGCAAAGAACACATATATTTTGTTATAATGACTGAGAGGTGACTTATGGTGTATCTTATAATTTTACTTGTTCTTATTATTTTATTGATGCCACAAATTTATTACAGAAAGTCCAACAAACTCATGCAAAATGATGGAGTGGATTTAACTTGTGACTTAGAATTTATTAATGAAGTTGCAAAGAGTGAGGACTTTTTAGACTTTGGCAACGACAGAGATTTTTATGAGCTCCCAAACTTTGATAGAGTCAAAATAAAATCCTATGATGGCTTTCTTCTTGATGGTGGATATTTTCCAGTGGAAGAGCCCAAGGCTCTAGTGCAAATTATTCATGGAGCTCTTGAGCACAAGGAAAGATATTATTATTTAATTAAGTATTTAAACGAGAGGGGATACTCCTGCTTCATATCTGACAACAGGGGTCACGGTAGGTCCCTTGGAGATAAGTACACAGTTGGCTACATTGACGGAGTTGAAAAAGTTGTTGATGACAACCTTGCAATAACAAGAGAGCTGAAAAAGAAATTCCCAGAAACTGACATCTATTTAATTGGTCATTCCTTGGGGACTGTCTTTGGAAGAATTTATCTTGAAGAAGGCGATGACTTAATTAAAAAAATAGTCCTATCAGGTCCACCAAATTATGTTCCTGAGGTTGCTTTTGCAGTTTTCCTTGGCAACTTTATTAACTTTTACTTTGGAGAGCAGAGGACAATTTTTATATTAAATATGCTCTACACTGGCGATAAGAAACATTTTGATTGGTTGTCTTACTCTCAAGAGAACATAAAAGATGCAGAGAAGGACCCTCATATGCCTCCAGTTTTTAAAAACAGGGGCTATCTCACTGTATTTGAAGGTGTAAGGGAATTAAAAAACACAAAAAATTATAAGTTTAGGAATCCGGATCTTGATATATTTTTCATAGCTGGAGAAGATGATTTAGTAATTGGTGGCGAAAAGGGATTTAATTCTTCGATTAATATCTTAAGAGATGTTGGCTATAAAAATATAAAATCAAAACTTTACAAGAAGATGAAACATGAAATTTTTAGAGAAGAAGAGAGAGAAGAAGTCTTTAAGGACATAGTGGACTTCTTAAAAAAATAAAATGAATTCTTATTTAATAATTGGAAACTTAAAGAAGGATAAAGAGCCTGATAAAGATTTTGAGAAAATTCTTGAAGAGCATTTAAACTACCAGGAGAATGAAGTTGACTTGGGAAATTTAATTATTTCTGGTCCTAAAGAAGACGGTGGAGACATTGGAATTTATTTGGGTGATGAAGTAAAAGATTTTTGCCACAATGATCCCCTAGTCTTAGAAGGATATCTTGACTACGAAATCATAAAATTTTATCCCAACTCAATAAACAAAAACTTAATAGAATTATTTATCCAATAAAAGAAGCTGAGGAAGAAAAATTTCTCAGCTTTGATTTTTATTATTTAAGATTAGTCAAAGGATAAGTCGCCGCTTGTGTCATTGTCATTCATAAAGTAAACTAAAAGTTCGTTGGCAGCATCAAAATCATCTTCTGATACATAAATCCCCTTTTCATAAAGAGAGAAGCCAGAGATAAGACGCATGTAGTCGCCCTCGTCTTTGACGAAGTAGGGGATGGAGTTGTCTTCTAAGAAGGCACAAATTTCATCAAAGATAAGTTTATTAGTTGAAGTAACAAGTTTTACATACTCAATGTCTTTTTTCATATTATCACCTAAAAAGATTATACCACGAATAAGTTTGAGAATGAATTTAAGAAAACTTAATAAAATTAAAAGATTTGTCGCTTTAAAGGGGAATATATACTAAATCTATTTAAAAAAGACTACTTTTGTGTTAGTATTTCTAGTATATAAAAAAGGAGAGAGCGTATGTCAAAACAAAATGAAGGATTTTCATCAATCCTAGGATTTATTATGGTTGCCATTGGCCTTGCCCTTGGGATAGGAACTCTTTGGAGATTCCCCTATGTAGTTGGCGAAAACGGTGGAGCAATTTTTATATTTTTATATATTTTAATTATCTTGGTCATAGGAATTCCCCTAATGACTTGTGAAGTTACTATAGGTTATGCAACGGGTAATGCTGCCATAGATGCCTATAAGACATTAAAGCCAAACACAAAGTGGTACCTAGCAGGTTACTTACACACACTTGCTGCCTTGATAATTGTTGGCTACACATCAGTTATCTATGCTTGGATAATAAAATATATTGCAGGAGCCTTTATGGGTGACTTTGTTGGACTTGATAGCCAAGGAATTCAAACTTACTTTGATGCCTTTAATGCTAACAAGACAACAGTTTTTATATTTTTCTTAATTAACTTTGCCCTTAACAATGCAGTTATTATACTTGGAGTTCAAAAGGGAATCGAAAGAGTTTCAAAGATTTTAATTCCAGTTTTATTTGTAATTATGATAGTTATAATTTTCTTTGGACTTAGACTTCCTGGTGCAAAAGAAGGTATTACATTCCTATTTAAACCAAACTTTTCCAAATTTTCCTTTAACTCAATTATAACTTGTTTGGGACAAGCCTTCTTTGCCTTGGGACTTGCAATGCTTGGCTCAATGGTATTTGGATCTTACATCAAGGAAAAGGATGAAAACATCTTTAAGGACTCAACAGTTATTTGCCTTGCCCTTGTCTTTGCAGGAATCTTATCTGGATTTATGATTCTTCCAATAGTTTTTGCAACAGGACTAACACCAGGCGAAGGAGTTGGACTTACATTTCTAACTCTTCCACTTGCCTTTAACGTTGTGCCCTTTGGTAGAATTCTTTCAATCCTATTCTACTTCGGCTTCTACATTGCAGCCTTTACTTCATCAGTTGGAGTTCTAGAAGCAATTGTAGGACAATTTATGGAAAGATTTAAGTTAGAAAGAATAAAGGCCCTTATGCTTGCAAGTGCAATAATAGTTGTCATAGCTGCTGTATCAATTTTTTATGATCCAGCCTTTGCCTTCTTAGACAATGTTGAAAGTAATTACATCTTAGTAATTGGTTGTCTATTAATTGCCCTTTTCTCAGCAAGAGCTTGGAAGATGGAAAATTTACTTGAAGCAGCAAATATAAAAAGTCCTTTTGTTAGGGCTTGGATGAATATTAGTATTAAATATATTTCACCAATCGTTATAGTGATTATATTCTTAAGTCAATTTATAAAATAAAAAAGTCGCATGCTGGTCATGCGATTTTTTTATGAGAAATTTGAAGTTTTATCTTACTTGTTAAATGCAAAATTTAAAATCTTATTAAGTGAATAGTAATAAAGTAAGCAAAAAATTGAAATAAGAAAGTGGGGACGGAGCTAAACTTTGAAATAAATAAAGTGGTGACGAGTCTTTACTTTTACATAATAAAAAAGACCCTGGCAGGGTCTTTTCCATTTTCATTACATATTCTTTGAATAGAATTCAACGATTAATTGATCTTCAATTTCTATTGGAACATCTTCTCTATTTGGTAGAGAAACTAAAGTTGCTTTAAAGTCTTCGTCCTTAGAAATGTAAGGGTAGTTTACAACGATGTTAGTGTTGTAGTTTTCTTTAAATAGGTCAACTTTTCTTCCTTTAGCAGATAATGCAATAACATCGCCAGCTTGACATCTGTAAGATGGAATGTTTACTTTCTTTCCATTTACAGTTAGGTGACAGTGGCTAACCATTTGTCTTGCTTGTCTAATTGAAGATGCGAAGCCCATTCTATAACATAAAGAATCTAATCTAGTTTCTAGGAATGTTATAAGGTTAGGACCAGTTTGGCCTTGAGTTCTTTGAGCTTCTTTGAATAGATTAACAAATTGTTTTTCAAGTACACCGTAGTATGCTCTTAATCTTTGTTTTTCTAAAAGTTGCTTACCATATTCAGTAAGTTTTTTATCGCTTCTTGCAGTACCTCTTGTAGCTCTTTTCATTGCCTTTGGGTGACCGCATACATTTAGTCCAAGTCTTCTTGATTGCTTGAACTTTGGATCCATCATTTTTGCCATTTTTATCAAACTCCTTATAAATCTTCGCCGCGATAATTTATAAGCCGATAGCATTATACTAAATGAGGAAGGCTTTGTAAAGAGAATACTAAAAGATAATAAAAATTTTATGAGATGACAAAAATTATTTGTTAGAAAACAAGTTATCGTATTAAAAAATTTTAAATATATGTGTTATACTTATGTTAACAAGAATAATCTGAACCTATGAAATACCTAGGAGGACTTATGAAAAAAATAGAATTTGTTGATACTATTCTTCGTGATGCCCACCAATCACTTATGGCAACACGAATGACTTACAAGGATATGGAACCTGCACTTGATAGACTTGATGAGGTTGGCTACAAGGCAATCGAATGTTGGGGAGGAGCTACTTTTGACTCCTGCATTAGATTCTTAGATGAAGATCCATGGGAAAGACTTAGAAAGATTAAGTCTCACTTTAAAAATACAAAGACGCAAATGCTTCTAAGAGGTCAAAATCTTTTGGGCTACAAAAATTATCCCGATGATATTGTAGAAAAATTTGTAGAGCTTTCTGTTAAAAATGGAATTGACGTTATAAGAATTTTTGATGCCCTTAATGATTTAAGAAATATTGAAACTTCACTTAAGGCAACAAAGAAAGCTGGAGCTGAAGCTCAAGTTGCAATTTGTTATACGACTTCAGAAGTTCACACTATTGAATACTTTACTGATCTTGCTGCAAAGACCCAAGAGATGGGAGCAGACTCCATTGCCATCAAGGACATGGCTGGAATTTTAACTCCACCTGTTTCAAGAGATCTAGTTAGGTCAATGAGAAAGGTAATTGACATTCCAATAGAACTTCACACTCACGAAACTACTGGTTGTGGATCTATGACTTACCTAAAGGGAATTGAAGAAGGAGCAGACATTATTGACACAGCAATTTCTCCTTTCTCTGGTGGAACAAGTCAACCACCAACAGAAACACTTGCTATTGTTTTAAAGGAAGCAGGCTATGATGTTGATCTTAACCTAGACATTCTTAATGAACTTGCACCTTACTTCCAAGAAGTTAAAAATAAATATCTTAACAATGGAACAATGAGAGTTAAAATGCTTACAGTTGATCCTAAGGGACTAATTTATCAAGTGCCTGGTGGAATGCTTTCAAACTTAAGCTCACAACTTTCTGCAGCTAAGCAAGACCACTTATTCGACAAGGTTCTTGCAGAAGTTCCAAATGTTAGAAGGGATATGGGATTCCCACCACTTGTTACTCCAATGAGTCAAATGGTTGGTACTCAAGCTTCCTTTAACGTTATGACAGGTAAGAGATACAAGATGGTTCCAAATGAAATCAAAGACTACCTAAAGGGACTTTACGGCAAGACTCCAGTTGAAGTTGATGAAGCCTTTAGAAAATCTATAATCGGTGATGCAGAAGTTATTACTGATAGACCTGCTAACCACTTAGAACCAGCTTTTGCTAAGTACAAGGCAGAAATTGGTGACCTAGCAAGATGTGACGAAGACGTATTGACTTACGCACTTTTCCCACAAGTTGCTAAGGACTTCTTAACAAAAAAATATTCTAAATAAGTTTACTATAAAGATGCTACTCAGTTTGGGTAGTATCTTTTTTGCATCTTATTTTAATTTGTTGTATATTAACTTTGAATAAAATAAATAAAATCGAAGGGATGATTAAATGGACTATAAAAATTTTAAAGTCGAGGACTATATAGAAAAATATGCTGAACTAATTTTAAAAGTTGGTTTAAAAATTAAGGAGGGGGACAAGCTTGTTCTTAGATGTCCCATTGAAGCAAGAGACTTTGCAGTAGAGTGCACAAGGAAGGCTTATGAACTTGGTGCTGGCGAAGTAGTAGTTGATTATAGGGACCAAGTCATATCAAGGCTTAAGTATGAAAATGAAAGTCTTGATGTCTTGACAGATGTACCAAAGCACAAGGTAGACAAGGAAAACTACTACATGGAGAAGAAGGCAAAGTACCTTTCAGTTACAGGTTCAGACCCAGATGCCTTCAAGGGAGTAGATGCTGAAAAATTATTTAAGTCTAATCTTGCAAACTCCAAAGCATTGAGAGACTTTTCTGCAAAGATGATGGCAAACTACGTTTCTTGGATTGTTGTTGGAGCTAGTATTCCATCTTGGGCTACAAAAGTTTTTCCAGACCTAGAGGAAGACGAAGCTGTTAGAAGACTTTGGTTTGAAATCTTTAACTCAGTTAGACTTTTTGAAGAAGATCCAATAAAAGCCTTAGAAGATCACGTAGACAACTTAAACAGATACAGCAAGTTTTTAAATGAAGCTAAGTTTGAAAAATTAATTTATAAATCTCAAAGGGGAACTGACCTTGAAGTTGGACTTCCAAAGGTTTACATCTTTGCAGGAGCTGGAGATGTAAACTCTGATGGAGAAGAATTTATTGCCAATATGCCAAGTGAAGAAGTATTCTCTGCCCCAAGACTTGATGGAGTAAATGGAAAAGTTTACTCAACCTTGCCACTTAATTACAACGGCAACCTAATAGAAGATTTCTATTTAGTTTTCAAAGACGGGGAAGTAGTTGATTATGATGCCAAAGCTGGCAAGGAATATTTAAAAAATATTTTAGACACAGATGAAGGAGCCAAAAGACTTGGAGAAGTTGCCCTAGTTTCTTACAAGACGCCAATCTCCATGAGAAAGGTCCTTTTCTACAACACACTTTACGATGAAAATGCATCTTGTCACTTTGCCCTAGGTAAGTCCTACCCAACTTGCCTTGAAGGAGGAGAAAAACTTTCAATAGAAGAATTGAAGGAAATGGGAATGAACGACTCCCTAACTCACGTTGACTTCATGGTGGGCGACGAAACAACAGAAATAATTGGAGTCAAAGAAAATGGCGACCAAGTTCAAATTTTTAAAGAAGGAAATTTTGTAATTTAATAAAAATTTTTAAGCCAGGTAAATTTGCCTGGCTTTCTTTTAATTATTTTAGAATTTGTAAAGGTTTTCTGATAAAATATAATTAAGAAAAAATTTTAATTTACATAGATAAGGAGGCCTTATGTATTCTTGCACAAAAACTTGCACCTTAACTGGACTTAATGGTTATCCAGTTGACGTTGAAGTAGACTTATCAAATGGAATGCCAAAAATTATTTTAGTTGGACTGGCTGACACAGCTGTTAAAGAATCAACAGAGAGGGTTAAGTCAGCAATAAAAAATTCTGGCTTCGACTTTCCCAAGAAGAGAATTACAATAAATTTAGCTCCTGCCAACCTTAGAAAGGATGGAACACAATTAGATCTTGCCATTGCAGTGAGCCTCTTGAGCTGCGATGAGAGTCTTGAGATGGACTATTCACCCTACGTCTATATGGGAGAACTTGCTCTTGATGGTAAGATAAATAAAATTCAAGGTGCCCTTCCTATGGTCATATCCATGAGGGAGAAGGGTTATAGAAAGTTTATAGTTCCCTATGAGAACCGTAAGGAATGTGCCATAGTATCTGATGTTGAAATTTATCCTGTAAAGACACTGGAAGAAGTTGTTTCTTTTATAAGGGGTGAAATTCAAATTGAAAGATGCCTGGGTAGTCTAAAGAGGGAAAAGGTTTCTTATGACATGGATTTTTCTGACATTAAGGGTCAAGAAAATTTAAAGAGGGCTTTAGAAATTTCTGCATCAGCAAAGTCCAATATTTTAATTTTAGGTTCGCCAGGTTCAGGTAAGACAATGGCGGCAAAAAGATTTCCAACAATCTTGCCAGAGCTTGACTTTGAAGAGGCAATTGAAGTTACAAAAATCTATTCAATATCAGGGCTCTTAGATGACAACTCATTAATAACAAAGCCACCCTTTAGGTCACCCCACCACACGGCATCAGCAGTTTCTTTAATAGGTGGAGGAAGGATACCAAAGCCTGGAGAAATTTCCCTTGCCCACAAGGGCGTCTTGTTCCTAGACGAGTTGCCAGAATTCTCCAAGTCAGTCTTAGAAGTTTTGCGTCAGCCAATGGAATCAAAGGACATAATAATATCACGTGCCAACGCAAATGTTAAGTACCCTGCAGACTTCCAACTCCTTGTAGCTTTGAACCCATGTCCCTGTGGTTATCATAACTCAAAGACCCACGAGTGTACTTGTTCGCCTTATGAAATTCAAAGGTATCTTTCAAAAATTTCTCATCCACTCTTGGACAGGATTGACATCCATCTTGAAGTGCCAGAAGTTAATTACAAGGAAATATCTTCAGAGAGGTCTGGCGAATCCTCTGAAGCTATAAGGAATAGGGTCAAGTATATTAGAGAACTTCAAAAGGATAGGTTTAAAGATGAGTCCTTTAAGTATAATTCAGAAATTCCTGAAAACAAATTAAAGAGGTATTGCCCTCTTGATAAAAATTCTGAAAGTATAATAGAGCTTGCCTTTAAAAAATATGGAATGAGTGCCAGAACTTACAACAAAATTTTAAAAATTGCAAGGACCATTGCCGATATGGATGGTTGTGAAAGTATAAAAGAAGATCACATTCTTGAAAGTATTCAGTACAGGACAATGGATAAAAAATTCTGGGGCAATTAGGAGTTGAAAGATGAAGGAAAGAGACTTACTTATTTTTTTAAATGCAATAAATTTTTCTAGTGAAAATTCTTTAAAAGTTCTAGATTATTTAATGGATAAAAACCTTTCTCTTGAAGATTTTTATAAGGTAGATTTCTTAGAAGAACAAGTTCTTACTGAAAGAAGTGCCAATCGATTAGATGAAAGAGCTGGGGACTTTGACCTTATAATAGAAAAAATTAGTGAAAAAATAAGTTCAATTGGAGTTCACATAGTCACTATTCTCGATGAAGCTTATCCCGATGAACTTAGGTATATTGAAGACCCACCTTCTGTCTTATATGTTAGAGGTAACTTAAAAGTTTATAACCCTATTGCCTTTGTAGGAGCTAGGTCACATTCTTCTTATGGGAACATGGCTGTCAATAAGATAATCGACGATCTAAGATTTTATGATTTTACAATTGTAAGTGGTATGGCATATGGGATTGATACCTTGTCTCACAAGAGGGCGCTTCTAAATAACTTAAACACGATTGCTGTCTTGGGAACTGGAATAGATGTTATTTATCCCAAGTCAAATAAGTCTCTCTATGAAGAAATTTCTGAGAAGGGAGCTGTCATTAGTGAGTTTCCTCTTGGAACACAAGCCAACAAATTTACTTTTCCTTTGAGAAACAGAATAATTTCTGGACTTTCAAAAACTGTTGTTGTCGTCGAAGCCAAGGATAAGTCTGGTAGTCTTATAACTGCAAGGCTCGCCGCAGAACAGGGCAAGGAAGTTTTTGCAGTTCCTGGAAATATAACTTCTATTTATTCAGTTGGAACTAATAAGTTGATACGTGATGGAGCCATACCTCTAGTTGAGATAAAAGATATTCTAGACTTTTATCCAGGTATCCTAACTAAAAAGGAAAGGGAAGAAAAGATAGACTTAGATCTTGAAGAGATGGCAGTCTATAATCTCATAGAGAAGGGGATAAATAACACAAATGATATTTGCATTAATTTAAATAATGAGGTATTTTATATAAATAAGCTGTTGACAAAGTTAGAACTTAAGGGAATTATTGAAAAAATTTCTATGAATGAATTTCAAATTTTAAAATAAACAAGAGGAAGAAGGAGATGATATTTTGGCAAAAAATCTTGTGATAGTGGAGTCGCCCACTAAGGCAAAGACAATTAAAAAGATGCTTGGCACAAATTACAATGTAATTGCATCTGTAGGCCACGTTAGAGACCTACCTAAGTCAAAGCTTGGCATCGATATAGAAAATGATTTTGAACCACAATACATGAATATATATGGCAAGGGAGCCCTTATAAAAGAAATTAAGGCTGAAGCGAAAAAGGCTGATAAGATATTTCTCGCAACCGACCCCGATAGGGAGGGGGAGGCAATCTCTTGGCACCTTTCTTATATTTTAGATATGAAGGAAGATGACAAGAATAGGGTTACCTTTAATGAAATAACTAAGGACACTGTAAAAAGAGAAATTAAAAATCCAAGGACAATAGATATGAACTTGGTTGATGCCCAGCAAGCAAGACGTGAACTTGATAGGCTTGCAGGTTATAAGATTTCTCCACTACTATGGAAGAAAGTTAAGTCTGGTCTTTCAGCAGGTCGTGTTCAATCAGCTGTCTTAAAATTAATTTGCGATAGGGAAGAAGAAATTAACAACTTTATCCCAGAAGAATATTGGACTATTGAAGCTGATTTAAGGGCTGGAAGACGGAAACTTCTTGCAGAATACTATGGTGTAAAGGAAAAAGATAAGGCTAAGAAGGTTGAACTTAAAACTGAAAAAGATGCCGACAAGGTAATAAAAAATATTGATAGGGACAAATTTACAGTGGACTCTGTGAAGAAGGGAAAAAGAGTTAGAAAGTCTCCAAATCCTTTTACCACATCTACAATGCAACAGGAAAGTTCTAGGAGAATTAATTTTTCTACTAAGAAGACCATGATGGTTGCACAAAGTCTTTATGAAGGTGTAAAACTTCCTAAGGAAGGTTCAGTGGGACTTATCACTTATATGAGGACTGACTCTGTGAGAATTTCCCAAGAAGCACAAAATGCTTGTCTCAGCTTCATAGAAAAGTCTTATGGCAAAAACTATCTTGGTAAGTCCAAAGCACCAGTTAAAAAAACTGAAAACGTACAAGATGCTCACGAATGTATTAGGCCAACAGATGTTACAAAGACCCCTTACTCTATTAAGGATTCCCTTTCAAAGGATCAATTTAAATTATATTCTTTGATTTGGAACAGGTTTGTTGCATCACTTATGGCAAATGCAATTTTTGATACAATTTCAGCTGACATAATTTCTAAACATCAAATATTTAGGGTAAGCGGATCAACTTTGAACTTTGATGGATACCTAAGAGTTTATGACTACAATCCTGAAAAGACAAAGGAACTCCCTCCTCTTGAAGAAGGACAAGTTTTAAAATTAAAAGAGATAACAAAGGAACAACACTTTACAAGTCCACCCCCAAGATATAATGAAGCCTCACTTATCAAAGAGTTAGAAGCCTTGGGAGTTGGGAGACCTTCTACCTATGCACCAACAATTTCAACATTGCAAAGCAGGTATTATGTAGTTCTCGAAGAAAAGAAATTTGTTCCAACAGAGCTTGGCAACACAGTAAACGAAATTTTAGTAGAAAATTTTGACAACCTTGTTGATAAGAAATTCACTGCACAAATGGAATTCGAACTTGATGAAATTGCTGCAGGTAAAAAACCTTGGAAGGAACTTGTGAGGTCCTTCTATGGAGATTTAAAGGAAGATCTCGACAAGGCCTATGAAAATATAGAAAAAGTTGAAATTAAAGACCCAGTAACTGATGTGATCTGCGACAAGTGTGGCAGGAATATGGTTATTAAAATGGGTCGATATGGAAAGTTTTTAGCTTGCCCAGGCTTTCCTGAATGCAAGAACACTAAACCTCTTGTTGAAAAAATTGGAGTCAAGTGCCCAGACTGCGGCGATGGAGAAATTGTTGTTAAGAGGTCTAAGAAGGGAAGAATTTTTTATGGCTGTGACCATTATCCAAAGTGTGAATTTGTATCTTGGAACAAGCCAATTAATGAAAAATGTCCAAAATGTGGCAGCATCTTAACAGAAATGAATTCTAGAAATAAAAAGACAATAAAATGTAGTAACTCTACTTGCGACTACAGGAGAGAGGAAAATGAATAAATTTTCATTTGATATTAAAAAGATTTTGACAGAAAACTTCTGCCGAAAAAATTTTATAGCTCCCAATAGAGAAGAAGGCGACCTTGTGGTCTTCTACTCTTTACATATTAATGATGAGATTTTAAAGTACAATCTCAGCGAAAAACTTGGAAGGGAAATTTCTTTTGAAGAAGCTTCCTTAGAAAATATAAATCAGATCTTAGATGAAATCTACAAGAACTACAAGAGGGATTATCTCTTAGAAGATATAAATGATAAATACGAGGACTTAATTGTTTTAGAAGATGAGGACAAGGAAGACTCGCCAGCAGTCAGGGTTCTTGATTATATACTCAGAGAAAGCATCGAGAAAAATGCCAGCGATATTCACATTGAACCAAGATTTGATAACATAATAGTAAGAATAAGGATTGACGGAGCCCTAAATAAGCTAATAGATTTGCCGAAAAAGATTTATCCCTATCTTGTTACCAGGATAAAAATTTTGTCTCAGTTAGATATATCTGAGAAGAGACTTCCTCAAGATGGAAGATTTTCCTTTGACTTCAAGGGTGAGAAAATTGACATTAGGGTTGCAAGTACACCAACTGGTAACGGCGAAAAAATAGTTTTGAGAATTTTGGATATTCAAAGAATTTCTTACACTCCAGAAGGCATTGGACTTGTGGGAGAAAATTATGACAAGGTAATGAAATTAATTTCTCAACCATCAGGCTTGATTTTAATTTGCGGACCAACATCTTCTGGTAAGACTTCATCCCTTTATACACTTCTAAGAAAGATTCAAGATGATGATATTAATATTATGACAATTGAGGACCCAATTGAATATAAAATCGATGGGATAAATCAAATTGAGGTAAACCCCAACACAGGCCTAAGCTTTGAAAAGGGACTTAAGTCAATTTTGAGGATGGACCCAGACAAGATTATGATTGGTGAGATAAGAAATGAAGACACAGCACACATTGCCATTTCATCTTCTATAACAGGTCACCTAGTCTTGTCTACCCTTCACACAGAATCTTCTCCTGCATCAATAGGAAGACTTATTGATATGGGTATTGAAGCCTACCTAATTTCGGCAGGTCTTATTGGAGTCATATCTCAAAGGTTGATAAGAAGACTTTGCCCACATTGTAAAGAAAAAATTAAAAACACTAATCCACTTGTTAAAAGTGAATTTATTAATAGAGCAAGAGGATGCCATAAGTGTAATCAAGGTTACTTAGGTAGGATGGCAGTCTTTGAAATTATGATTGTTGATTCTGAAATTCGAGAAATGATAAGCAAGAGAGAGTCTGTTAAAAATATAAAAGCCTTGGCAATAGAAAAGGGAATGAAGACCCTATCAAGCGAAATTTTAAATTTAATAGAAGCTGGCGAGACAACTTTTGACGAGTTTTATAAAAACATAAATACTGTTGGTGAGTTATGATTTACAAGTACAAGGCCTTTAGGGGCAGTGAAAAAGTTAAGGGAAATATTGAGGCTGACAACTTAAAAGAAGCCAAGGAAAAATTAAAGAGAGAGGGACTTAGACCCATAAAGATTGAAGAAAATATCGAGTCATCAAATTCCTTTGGATACAAGAAGAAGTTTAAGAATGAGGATCTCTATATTTTATTTAGACAGCTTTCTCTTTTTATAAACTCTGGAATAAATATAGAAAAGGCCTTTGAGATTCTGCCTTCACAATTTCCAAAGGACAAGGGAAAAATTTTAAGTGATATAAGAGACAGTCTAAGGTCTGGTAGTGACCTATCCGATTCAATGAAGATGACGGGAGCCTTTCCAAGTCTTGTGATAAATATGGTTTATGTAGGAGAGAACACTTCGAGCCTAGGCAAAATTTTTGATAAGCTATCTGACTATTACATCAAAAAGAGAAAGACCCAGTCTAAGATAATTGAGGCCATGGCATATCCCTGTATCCTCTTGGTGACTTCAATCTTTATAATTAATTTTCTAATTATAAATGTCATACCGAGTTTTGGACAAATATTTGCTGACAACAATAATTTGCTCCCACTTCCAATAAGAATTTTAATGGGATTTTCAAATTTTGTTTATAAATATTATTTGTTTATAATTTTACTTTTAATATTTGTGGTAGCGATTGCACTTATTCATAATAAAAAGAAGCCGAAGACTTTTCATTCCTTACTGCTCAAGTCATCCTACTACAAGATGACAAGGTCTATGAACTTATCCTTTAATATGGATCTCTTACTTGGGTCTGGTTTAACAGTAGACAGGAGTCTTGAAATAATTTCTAGTATGGAGAAGAACTCGGTCTTAAAAGAAAAGTATCAAGAAATTTTATTTAAACTAAAGTCAGGCGATCCTCTTTATAAAGGTTCCCAAGAAGCAGGAGTGTTTTCGAAGGTTTTAGTTTCTATGATTAGGGTTGGTGAAGAGTCCTCTAGCCTTAGAGAAATTTTTTCTATTATGTCTTCTTACTATGAAGAAGAATTAAACTCTCGCAACCAAAAAATTCTCGGTCTAATGGGACCAATTTTAATAATAATTATGGCATTGATAATTGGATTTATAGTGCTATCTATTGCACTTCCAATTTTTGACATGGTAAATCAATTTTAGGAGGGACATATGAAAAACGCAAAGAAAAACAAGGGATTTACCCTAATCGAGTTGGTTATCGTAATAGCCATTATTGCAATTTTAATTTCCATTGCAGCGATGAAGTACAGCTCAACGAACTTAGCAGCAGAGGCAGCAGCTCACAATGCCAATGTCAAGGTCTTAAAAAGTGCAGGCATACTTTATTTAATAGACCATCCAGATTCAAAAGGTGAAGTTAATGTCGAAGCTTTAAAACCTTACCTTGAAGGAGGAAAGATACCAAAGCCTGCTAAGCATTTAAAAGTAGAAAAATTTACTATTACTTCAACAGAAGATGGGGATGTCACAGTTAAACCAGGTCCACTTAAGGTTCAAGATAAGAAGTTAGTCGAAGAGAATGAAAAATAATTTATATTTTATTTTTATATCTTTATTAGTATTTTTATTTGGAGGGTCCCTTGGATCCTTTTATCAAGTTTTTATTGAGAGAAGAGAAAGGGGAGAAGACTTTATATTTTCAAGAAGTTCTTGCAACTCTTGTAATAGGACTTTGAAGTTTTATGAGATGGTCCCAGTTTTTTCTTATATATTTTTAAGAGGGAGTTGTTCTTCCTGTGGAGAAAAAATTGGGAGAGAAAACTTTTATATAGAAGTCTTAACTTCTCTCTTAGCTCTCTTGGTTTTTATTAGATACAAGATTTCTCTTGAAGTCCTAATAATTATTTTTATTGTAATAGTAGCAAGCTTTATAGGAGTCCTTGATTATAAGACAGGATACATTTATAACCTTGACCTCTTTATACTTTTATTCTTTGTGATAATTTATAAAATTTTTATAAGTGGAGGGGTCCTTGCTTCTGTAAAGTTTTCTCTTGCTATGGGCCTTATATTTTTTCTATTGTATTATTTCACAGGGATGATGGGGCTAGGCGATGTCTACTATGCTTTTATCATGGGACTAGTTGCCAACAATTTATTTGATGCCTTTCTATTATTTCGCGACTCCTTTATAATTGCTGGCATTGTATCCTTGATTTTGCTTTTACTAAAGAAGAAAACCCTTAAGGATTCAATTTCCTTTGGGCCCTTTATGACTACAGCTATAATTATTTTCTTTATTTGCAGGTGAATTATGTTTGACAGAAAAATAAAAATTAAACTTAACGATGGATTTATAAATATTTTTGATGAGACGAAAAAAGAAGAAGAAAAGATTAGTATTCCCATGCCCTATAGGATTTATAGGGATGGGAATATTTTAGATTATCATCATTTTTTCTACAAGATGGGCAAAGTTTTTAAAAAATTAGACTTAAATAAGAAGGACAAAGTCTTTATTATTTTTGATTCTACTTCCTTCATCCATATCAACTACAAGGTCCCAGAAATTGATGAGAGTGAGATAAGAGACTTTTTAAAGCTTGAGTTAGAAGATTATGGAGATTTTAATTTAAGTGATTATGAAATTTTTTACAAGAAAAACTCTATAGGAAATACTTTGGATTTTTCTATTGACCTTGTGCCTAAGAAAATGATTGAAGCTTTAAAAGAAGTTTTGGAAAAGTTAGAAGTTACAAACTATGAAATTCTCCCAGAGGCTCAAAGCTTATCTGGAGATGGTAAGTTTGTAGAGATACAAGCAGCTTACATAAAGTTAATTTCTCTTGAAGATAAGTTGGTAAAAACTTACAAGAAAATTTATGATGAGAACATTGAGGGTATGATTGGAGACAACGAATTAGAAGAAAAGAATGCCTCTAACATAATTAATCTTTGCTATGACATAGAAGAGCAGAATGTTGAAGAGGACTTTCTCTTTAAGTATAGAAATTTCTTTCTTAGGCATATAAGCAAGTTAGAAAACTATGCTGGAGGAGATAAAATTTATATCTTTGGAAGGATTGCTGACTCAGAAACCTTAAAGGACCTTTTAAAGTCTTATAGCAATTTAGAGTTTGAGTATATTGGAGAAAATTTAGAAGTTAGTCTTCCAGATGCAAAAGAAAAGAAGAAGGCTAGAATAAATAAAAATAAAAATTATATTAATTTCATCCTTCCCTTGGCTATTTTAATTTTAATAACTTCCAACCTCATCTACTACAATAAGCTTAAGAAAGAAAAGGAACTTACAAGTAAAATGAAAAGTTCTCAAGAAGTAGAAGCTAATGAAAGGATAGATTTATCATCTGATAGGTTTCAAGAAAAAAATAAAAAATTTATAGAAAAGATTGCTGAGATACAAAAACTTGAAGACGATAACTTAGTTATAACTTCTTATAACTTTGACAAGGGGAGGATAACAGTTAAGGGACTTGTCAAAGATGAGTCTTATTTTAACAAAAAATTTAAAGACCTAAATATTGTTAGCAAGAATTTTTACAAGGAAAATGGATTTAACAAATTTGAAATGCAAATAAAATAAGTGTAAAATTCTTGAGAGGTGTAAAAAAATGGAGATTGGAAAATTAAAAACAGATTTGTTGGAAAAATATATTTTCAACAAGCTAGTTTCAAATAGAGAAGAAGTTATCATGGGCGGTGGAACAGGCCTTGACAATGCAGTAATGGACTTTGGAGGAGACCTTATTGTTGCATCAACTGACCCCATAACAGGAGCGACAAAAAATCTTGGCTCTCTTGCCATAAATATTTCTGTAAATGATGTGAGCTGTCAATGTGCAGATCCAGTTGGAATCTTGATGACACTTTTAATTCCACCATCAGCTAGTCTTGATGACTTAAAAGAAATTGTAGATGATGCGACAAGAACAGCAGGGGAATTAAATGTAGATATTGTAGGAGGTCATACAGAAGTCACTGACGCTGTAAATAAAATTGTAATTTCAACAACTGTTATTGGAAGAGTTAATAAAAAGAGAAGACCAGACCTAAAGACAGTGAAGGCAGGAGATGTCCTTGCTGTTTCCAAACATCTTGGAATTGAAGGCACAAGTATAATTGCCCATGAGAAAGATGAAGTAAAAAGTTTTTTAAGCGAAGAAGAATATGAACTTGCAATATCACTTTCAAGGGACCTTTCTGTCCTTAAAGAATCAAAGCTTGCAGGCAAATATGGTGTTAAGCACATGCACGATATAACTGAAGGTGGACTTTTTGGTGCAGTATGGGAAACTTCTAAGGCCCTAGGGCATGGAATTAAAATTTTTGCCGATGCAATCCCACTACTTGATGTGACAAAAAAGATTTGTGATTTTTATAAAATCAATCCAATGAAATTAATTTCATCTGGGTCTATGCTAATGGTTTTTGATGGCGAAAAATTTAATGACTTCAAAGAAGAAGCAGAAGCTAGTGGCATTAAGGTCACAAAAGTTGGCGTGGTAAATAATGAAGACCAAGCTGTAGTTAAGTATGAGGACAGAGAAATTATCTTACGAGATCCAGATCCTGATGAACTTTATAAGGTGGTTTAAAATTATTACAATTTAGTTACATTGTTGACATTAATTACTAAAATTTATAAACTCTTATCTAGGTGAATTAAATGAAAAGAATTATTAAAATTTCGATATTGTCTTTGGCACTACTTATAAGTCCAGTATTTGCCAATAATCTATTTAATGTAAGCATAGGTAAAACTCAGTTTCAAGTTAAGAAGGCTGGAGTTCTTGTGAACGACAAAGTCTTGAAAACAGAATTTTCTCCCTACATAAAACAGGGAAGGACCTTCGTGCCTATTCGTGAAATCACAGAAAATCTTGGGGCAGAAGTAAAGTGGAATAACTTGGATAAGTCAATTAAGATTAGTCTTAATGGCGATACAATTGATATGAAGATTAACAGCCCCAATGTAAGTGTAAACGGCAAAAAAATTAGCCTAGATAATGCACAAGCTCCTCAGCTTGCTCTATACTCAAGTCCTAGAAAAGAAACTAAGACAATGGTTCCTTTGAGGTTCATATCAGAAACCTTTGGTTATGAAGTTGATTGGAATAATGATGAGCTAAGGGCAGAGATAAAGACTGATAAGTCTAAATCAATCGCTGAAGGCGACGATAAAGAAAATTCTAAAGACACTAAGAAGGGTAAAAATTCCAAGAACAACAAGAAGACTAAATCCAAGAATAAGTCAATTGATTCAAAATCTATTTTTGATAATGATTATTTTCAATCTAATCAAGAAAAGAGAGAAACTAATAAAATAAAGAAAGAAATCGAGGATGGTAATAAAGAAAAAGTCTTTGACCAAGCAGATCTTGAAAAGTCAGATGAAAAAGCAAAAAGAGTAATAAAAGACAGAATTGAAGTAAATGGAAAATTAAAAATTGTAATTGATCCAGGACATGGCGGAAAAGATTCAGGTGCAATTGCCCTTGACGGAGAAACTTATGAAAAAACTGTCAACCTCTTAGTTGCAGAAAGACTTATGGATAAGTTGAGTGCAAATAGTGAAATAAGTCCAACAATAACAAGAACTAGAGATGAATACATTCAGCTCTTAGATAGGGCAGGAGTTTCTAATAATGAAGATGCCCACTTATTCTTGTCAATTCACTTTAATAGTGCTGACAACTCTAGTGCCAAGGGAATAGAAGTCCTTTATGCATCAGAAAAGAATATAAGAATAAAGGATACAGTTCAAAAAAATTTTGCAAACTGTCTTCAAAAAGCTCTTATAAAAGAAACTGGAGCAGTAAATCGTGGAATTATAAATAGACCTGCAATTGTTGTTTTGAATAAGACAAAAAATGTTGCAGCCTTAGCAGAGCTTGGATTTTTATCAAATCCAGATGAGTTAGAAAAGATTAAAGACCCTGACTACATTGATAAATTAGCTCAAGGACTCTATAATGGTATAGTAGATTATATGAATACCTATGTAGACAAGTAGAAGGGAAAATATGAGAGAAGATAGACAAAACGACGAAGCAAGACAGATTAAAATCACTCCAAATTATTTAGAGCATCCCGAGGGATCAGTTTTAATAGAATGTGGCAAGACAAGAGTTATTTGTAGTGCCATGATAGAAAACAAGGTTCCAGGATTTTTGAGAGGAAAGAATAAGGGATGGCTTTCAAGTGAATACTCAATGCTACCAGGCTCAACCCCTACTAGAAAAGTTAGGGACATATCCAAGGGAAAGCTTGATGGAAGAAGTAGTGAGATTTCTAGATTAATAGGAAGAGCCTTAAGAACTTGTATAGATTTAGATAAAATTGGAGAGAGGACTATTTGGATTGACTGCGACGTCATCTCTGCAGATGGAGGCACAAGGACTGCATCAATAACAGGGTCCTACATTGCTCTTAAACTTGCAGTTAAAAAAGCCTTAGAGAACAACAAGTTTGAAGAAGATCCAATTGTTTCAAAAGTTGCAGCTATTAGTGTTGGGAAAGTCAATGGAGTAAAGCTAGTTGACTTAGACTTTAAAGAAGATTCCAATGCAGATGTAGACTTAAACATTGTGATGAATGACGACTTCCAACTCATAGAAATTCAGGGGACTGGAGAAAAAGATACATTTTCTATTGAAGAGTTAAATGAATTTTTACAAGGAGCCAAAAGAGGCATTGGAGAAATTTTTGATTATTTTGAAATTTTGGAGCAAAACCTATGAAGAAAATAGTTTTATCTACTGACAACAAAAATAAATTAAGAGAAATAAGAGAAATTTTAGAAGACCTAGACATAGAAATTTTTGGAAAGTCTGATATTGAAGGACTTGATTTTGAAGTAGTCGAAGATGGAGACACCCTTTATGACAACGCATTAAAAAAAGCAGATGCCATGGCAAAAAGAGTCGACTTAGCAGTCCTTGCTGATGACACAGGACTTTTTGTAAATGCACTTAAGGGTGAGCCGGGAGTTCACTCAGCAAGATATGCATCAGAGCATGACGACAAGAAAAATAGAGAGAAACTCTTAAATAATTTAAAGGATAAGGAAGATAGGTCAGCCTACTTTAAAACTCAAATAATTCTAATTGATTCTGAAAAAAATATAATTCCAATTGAAGGAGTTTGTAAAGGAAGAATTTCAAAAGTTGAAAGAGGAGACAATGGCTTTGGTTACGACAGTATCTTCATACCAGATGGCTTTGATAAAACTTTTGCAGAAATGTCTCATGAAGAAAAAAACCAAATTTCTCACAGAGCAAGAGCCCTAAAGAATCTCAGAGAAAAGTTAGAAAACCTATAAAAGATATAAACTTATAAAAGTTTATTGACAATACTTTTTTATTTTGCTATTATATATTTATTGTTCGTGGTGGATATGGCCTAGCTGGTTAAGGCGTCAGATTGTGGTCCTGAAGATCGTGGGTTCGATTCCCACTATCCACCCCACAATATTTAGAAGTGCCTGGCACTTCTTTTTTATTTATGCTAGAGTGGCGGAATTGGCAGACGCACCAGACTCAAAATCTGGCGATCGAAAGATCGTATGGGTTCAAGTCCCATCTTTAGCACCACAAAATTTTATTACTCCTACAGAGTTTACTATCACAAATTTGTGATCATGTAAAACTTTGTAGGAGTTTTTTATTGTTGTTACATTAAATTTTTACCACCAATGCTATTAATTAAGTTGATAGTATAAAAAGATTTACTTATACTTTTGCTTTTAAAAAATTCTTACACCACTTTTACACCAACTTATTAATTCAAATTTAACTTATTTGTAAGTTATAAAATTTAATTTTTATTTATTAAGTCATTAGTAAATAGAAGTGTGCTATAATGAATTTATGAATAAGATAAAAAAAGCTGATATTTTTGTTATTTTCTTAATAATAATTTCTTCATTTCTTATTTATTTTTTTACTAACAAACTACCAAAGGGAAAAGATTCTTCATCTAAAAAAGTTGTGATCACCGTTGATGGAAAAATTTTTAAGGAAGTTGATTTAAAAGAAAATACACATTTAGATATTAATGTAAATACACAATATGGTAATAATGAAGTCCATATTGAGAATGGAGAAGTCCAAATGCTAGAGTCTGATTGCAAGGATAAAATTTGCATGAAGATGGGTAAGATTAGTTTGCCAGGAGATTCTATTATCTGTCTACCTAACAGACTCATGGTTAAGATTGTAGAAGATAAACCTAACGATAAGAGTTTGGATATGATTATAAAATGAAAAAAAACACAAAGTTAATTTACTTATCCCTCTTAAGTGCTCTTGGTATTGTGCTTGGTCTTTTTGAGTCCTTGATTCCACTACCTGTAGCTATTCCAGGAGCAAGGCTTGGTCTATCCAATATTGTTGTCTTGGTTACTATAGTTGCCATTGGTTACAAGGAGGGATTTTTTGTAGCTATTTTTAAGACTATACTTTTGGGACTTGTGACAGGAGCAGTTTCAAGTTTATTTTTCTCAATGGGTGGGGCAATCTTAAGTTCTATTTCAATGATTATGGCTTACAAATTTTTGAGAAAGCACTTATCTTTAATTGGCATTAGTGAAATAGGATCTTTCTTTCACAACTTTGGTCAGGTACTTGTAGCTTCCTTTATTATGAAAACTACTGCCATTCTTGCTTACCTGCCCATTTTGGTAATTCTTGGAATTTTCACAGGATTTTTTGTTGGACTTACTTCTATGTTCATAGTTGATAATACAAATATTTCTAAATAGAGGAGCTTATGGAAAAAATTATTTTAGCATCAAATTCTCCAAGGAGAAGAGAAATTCTTGGGGAGTTTATAGATTTTGAAATCATCACAAGAGAAATAAATGAAGTTAAGGATGATGCCTTTTCTCCTTGGACAACAGTAATGGGTCTTGCCTTTGGCAAGGGTATAGAGGTAGCCAAGGAAAATGAAGATTCCATTGTTTTAGCGGCTGATACCTTGGTGGAACTTGATGGAAAGTTAATGGGAAAACCTAAGGATAGAAATGATGCAAGGGACATGATAAGAGCTCTAAGTGGAAAGACCCACAATGTATTCACAGGATATGCAATTTTTAAATTATCTCAGGGAATAAAGTACGTGGATTATGAAAAATCTTCTGTAAAATTTTATGACCTAAGTGATGAGGAAATTGAAGATTATTTAGATACTTTAGAGTATAAGGACAAGGCTGGTGCCTATGGAATCCAAGGCAAGGGATCACTTCTAGTTGAAGAAATCCAAGGCAATTTTTTCAATATTGTTGGATTTCCTGTTGGAAAAATAAATAGGGACTTAATTAAATTATTTGATTTTAATTTGTGGTAATAAATTTTTTAATGGTGATTTAAATGAAAGAGAAAGATTTTGAGAAGTACACTATAAAGGAAATGCCAGCAGATGAGAGGCCTCAGGAGAAATTAATTAAGTTTGGTCCTGATTATCTTTCCAATGCAGAGCTCTTGGCCCTTATTATTAGGACAGGAAATAGTAAGGGAGATTCTGCCATTGACACCGCCACTAAAGTTTTAAGGTCTCTTAGGTCAGCTAATGATTCTAATGGTCTAAACTCCCTTAAAAATGCCAGCCTTTCAGACCTAATGGAAGTTGATGGAATTGGAGAGGCCAAGGCTGCAATGATTCTTGCTGCAGTTCAATTGGGTATAAGACTTGCTGTTGCAAGTAATGGAACGAAGATAAGGGTTACCTCACCTTCTATTGCTGCGAATTATGTTTTAAGTGAGATGAGTGTCCTAGAACAAGAACACTTTAGGATAATGACCTTAAACACAAAAAAAGAAATTAATTTTATTAGAGAAATTTCTAAGGGGACTATTAACATGACTATAGTCCACTGTAGAGAAGTATTTAGGGCAGCTATATCTGACAATGCCCACAGCATAATTTTATTACATAATCACCCAACTGGTGATCCAAGTCCATCAAAGGAAGATATCAAATTAACAAAAGATTTAGTTGAAGCTTCGAAAATTATTGGGATAGATATCTTGGACCACATTATAATTGGGGATAACAAGTACTTCAGTTTTTTGGAAGAAGGACTTTTGTAGGAGGTCTTATGAAGTTTTGTGCCTTAGGCGATTCTATTTTTGAGGGATTTTTAGTTGGAGGAAAATCCTTAATTTATTACTTATCGGGAAAAGGTTATGATATAGATAACTATGGGGTTAATGGTCTAACAAGTGATGAGTTACTTTTAACTCTAGACAATTTAATTCCCTACGATGTAAATTTAATTTGTATTGGTTTAAATGATTTTTATAACGGAAAGTCTCTTGACTATGTTTTAAAGAATATTATAAAAATTGTAGAAAAGCTCAAAGAGAATAAGGGAAAAATTTTTATAATCACGCCATACCCCACTTCATTTTTAAATCTCGACGAAGCTTATAAGAGTTTTATCAACTTCACATCTGTAAACAATAAAATAAAAGAATTTGATAGGCTTTTAAAGGAAAGAGAAGGAGACTACAGGGTCATTTCCTTTTTTGACTATGCAAAATCAAATTGCATTGAAGAAGATTTAATCGATGGTATTCATCCAAACATCAAATTACACAAGGAACTAGCAGATTATCTTGAGGAAAAACTAAATGGATATTTATGATATTTTTTGCAAAAAAATTGGATATAGAAAACTTTCTAAGAGAGAAAAAATTTTATTTAGTATTTTGATTTTACTTGTAATCGAATTCTTATTTTACACCTTCTTATTAAAGAACCAAGTTCAAAGTACATCAGAATCAAACTTGAAAGAAGATCTTGCCCCAATAGAAGATGAATTTACATATAAGGGTTTTGATGATTTCTCACAAGACAAGCTTGAAAAAATTTCTAGTGAAAGCAATATAAGTAAAGATGGTTTTTCTAAGGACTCTCAAAGTGATATTGAAAGTTTAATCATTAGTGGAAAAGTTAGCTCACTTGATTTAAATACAATTGAAAGTCTTACAAATTATTATGGCTATTCAAACATTGACTTGTTAAGAAGTGATGAGGGAAACTTCACTTATAGTTTTAAGGCAGAAAAACCTTCCAAGGCAATTTCTTATAATGACTTAAAGAAGGCTTACTTTGGAGAAAATAATCTTAAAGAAGAAGTTAAGCCACAAGAAGAGAAGAAAGTTGCAAGTGAAGAAAAGAAAGTTGAAAAAATTACAAACTCTAAGCAGAATATAAAGATAGAAAATAAAAAGCAAACAAAAACAAGTAAGAAAACAAATTATAAGCACAAGAATCAAATTAAGGGTCACGAAGAAAAAATAAATAAGTTAAAGAAAAATAATTTTGCAGTGATACCTTCAATTTTGCCTGAAGAAAAGAAAAGCGAAAGTATATTTGATTTTGCTCCTAATAAGGTAGATGAAGGTTTAAAATTTGTTGAAAGCGATGGTATAAAGCTAGACTATTACCCAGAAGATAAAATAACATCTGTCTACGCAAGTAAGAAAGATATAAAAGATCTTGTTAAACTTGGTGTTGATAGGCACTGTAATGGTGTGTCTCTTTCAATTTATCTTCCAAATAAGTCCTTTAAAGAGATGGGAACTATAAATATTGCTGGACAAATTTTACCTTATAGGGGAGAAATTTTAGAAAGCGAGTGGACGAGAATAGACCTATATCAAAATGACATAAGCTACATTTACTTTATACCAGAAGACGATAAGGACTTACTTATCTTTATAAAAGAAGTTGATTACCATGAAGAAGAACAAAGCCTTTACCCTAATTGAGCTTGTAATTTGCATTGGAATAATTTTACTTCTCTTTAGCATTGGAGGACTTAATTTTAAAATAAGAGATAGGGTTCAAGCTAGGGAACAAATAAAGGAATTGGCTCTTGATTTAAAATTTTTGAAAAATTATTCTCAAATAAACAACATAAGGACATCATTGACCTTAAGTGATGGTGGATATTCAATAAATTTTGGTGAGAAAGAAAAAACTGTTAAATTCAATTCTCTTGTGAAGTTGGAATCCACAAACTTGGATAAAATTACTTTTTCAAGAAAGGGTAAGCCTTCTTACTTAGAAGAAAAGTCATCTGCTGGTACAATGATTTTTTCTATTGGAGATAAGAAGTATAAGATAACAATTCAGCCAGTTACAGGTAAGGTGAATTTTATTGAAATTAAGGAATAAAAATAAGGGACACTTAATGCTTGAAGTTTTGTTTTCCATTGCTCTCTTGGCATTAATTGCAACGACAATACTTCCAAATGTAATAAGTCTTTTAAAAAATCAGAACTACATTGGAGAAAGAGAAGAGTTAATTAGTCTTATGACTTCAAGAATGGAAGAAATTATTGGAAGTGCTTACAATAATGAGGACTTGAATTTTAATTTTGATTCTTCAGAAAATCATAATGACAAATTTAAAATTGAAATACAAAATGATTCTAGCGACAAGCTAAACCACATAACTTTAAGAGGAAAGAGACGAGGTTCTGATGAAGAAATTAAGATGGAGGTTTACCTCAAAAAGAAAGGCCTATTCACTAATTGAACTTGTGATGTCTATGGCTATGCTCCTAATTATTGGTATGGTAATCACTTCAATTTTAGGTGTATCACAAAAGGCTCTTACAAAAACTTACGAGAATGAAAATATTTCATCGGACTTGTCCTATGCTGTGGAGTACATAAAAGATGAAATTAGTGCTGCTGATTATTACACTGTAATAGACGGCAAAATATATTTCATTCAGCCAAAGGGCAAAAAATATAATTATGTATCCTTTGGAGTCAATGAGAAAAAATTATACAGGTATTCTATCTTAATAGATAGTTTAAAAAAGAGAAATAAAATTCACAGTGACGGAGTTAACGCCCTAATAGATAATGTCAATTCATTTTCCCTTGAAGATGATGGCGATTATTTTGCTGTAAAAATTGGATACAAGGATAAAGAAAAAATTACAAGAAAGATTGCAAAGAGGTCAAGGCTTTATGAGTAAAAGAAAAAAGGGATACATTTATATTTTTACAATTTTACTCATTAGCCTTCTTGCAATCTTTTTTTATTTTATTTACTCCTACATGACAAGTTCTACTTACATAAATAAAAATAGGTTGGAGTCCATTCAGGCAAATTATGCTCTTGAGTCAGCATTAAATATAAAATTATCACAAGATGACTTCCAAGATGAATTAGAAAATTTTATTTTTAATAAAACAACAAATAAGTTAAGCTTAGAAAAAATTCCAGAGGACACTGAGGTCCTAAGCCTTAACTTCAAGTTAGAAGACTACCGAGATGAAAATAAAAAGCTTGTCGATATGGTTAGCTTAAATAGTCAGATAAAATATAAAAACACCTTAGTTGGAGGAAAAGTAAAGGGTCACTATATGAATAAGATTTACAAAGAAGAAGATGGCGTACTTAATTCTTCAAAAGTTAGTCCTGACTATCTCTCAGTCTTAAAAGAAAAATTTAATGACGATAAGTGGTTAGACAAGGGCAAGAAAAAAATTTATTTAGATGGAGATTTTGTTTATGATTTCAAAAATGGCAATTACATAATCTATGAAGAGTTAGAAGTCTTTGATGAAAAGAGTCAAAGCTATGTAAAGAAACTAAATCCGCTTTATAAGCTAAAGGACAATGAAACAATAATTCAAAAATCTGGAAGCTTGAAGATTTTATCCATAAACCCTATTCAAATTTTAATAATAAATGATAAAGTAATGTTTAATGATAATGCATTATCTGGTATAATTATTCTAAAGGAAAATGCACAAATTGCTAATACTTGTACTTTAAATGGATATTTAATAGACCTATATGACAGAAACTCAGGTATAGGAGTTAAATATTCCTCACAAGTCTTCAGGATCTATGGTTATTTGTTGCCTGAATACATAAAATTTCAGCCAATTTCACTTAACTACTATGACATAGAAGATAATACTTAAATATGGAGGATAATATGATCAACGCAGGAGAATTAAGAAAAGGACTTACATTTGAATGGGATGGAGATGTTTGGGAAGTTATTGACTTCCAACACGTTAAGCCAGGAAAGGGTGCTGCCTTTGTAAGGAGTAAAATTAAATCAGTACTTACTGGTGGAATTAGAGATACAACATTTAACCCATCTGAAAAATTTGAAAAAGTTGTTATTGAAAACAAAGAAATGCAATACCTATATTCTGATGGTGAACTTTATTACTTCATGGATCAAGAATCTTACGAACAAATTCCACTAGAAAAAGATATGGTTGAAGATGCACTTAACTTTATTAAGGAAAACGACATGGCAACTATTAACTTCTACAAGGGTAAGGCATTTAGGGTAACTCCTCCTAACTTTGTTGAGTTAGAAGTTACTCAAACTGAACCAGGAGTTAAGGGTGATACATCAAGTGGTGGATCAAAACCAGCTACAGTTGAAACAGGCTTTACTCTTAATGTGCCACTATTTATCAATACAGGCGATATGATAAGAATTGACACTAGAGATGGCGAATATATGTCTAGAGTTTAATTTGGAGGGATTATGGAATATTTATTAAAGAGAATATCTTACCTACAAGGTCTTTGTGACGGTTATGATTTAGACACTACTACAAATGAAGGAAAAATTATTTCCGAACTTGTAGATATCCTAAGTGATGTTATTGATGAGATGAGAGAATCTCGTGAAGAAATCGAAGACTATGTAGACATTATCGAAGAAGATCTTGCTGATCTTGAAGATTATGTTTATGAAAATGACGACATTGATTTCGAATTATACGATGATGACTTCGACTTTGACGACTTAGATATTTATGACGAAGACGAAGAAGAGGCAGAAGAAGAATAAAATATTTTAAAAGACGAGGGTGACCTCGTCTTTTTTAGGATGTAGATTTTTATTAATATTAATATAATTTTTTAAAACAAAGGAGATACTATGATAATCAAGGGCGGAAGAGTAATTGATCCCCTATCTAAAAGAGATGAAGTTTTAGATATAAGAATTGAAGAGGGCAAGATTGTAAAAATTGCAAAAGAAATTGAAGCTTCAGATGTCAAGGAAGAAGTCATAGATGCAAGAGGAAAACTTGTAGTACCTGGACTTATTGATGTCCACGTTCACTTTAGAGACCCTGGTCAAACTCAAAAGGAAGACCTAGTGACAGGAAGTCAAGCTGCTATTGCTGGTGGATTTACAAGTGTAGTCCAAATGGCAAACACAAGTCCAAAAATTGATTCAAAAGAAAAAATCATAGAACATTACAAAAGGGCGAGGGACCTAGCTCTAAAGGTATATACAGTTTCAGCACTAACAAAAAATTTTGGAGACTTGGAACTTGTTGACATGGAAGAAAATTTTAAGAGGGGAGCTATTGCCTTCACAGATGATGGAATCCCAAATAGAAATTCAAAACTTATACTTGAAGCAATGAATAGGGCAAAGGAACTTGGTGCAATAATTTCCTTTCACGAAGAAGACCCAGAATTAATTGAGCAAAATGGAATAAACCACTCAGAAGTTTCTGATAAACTTGGCATTTATGGATCGCCAAACATCGCAGAAACATCTTTTATAGCAAGGGATGTGGCAATGGCAATTTATACGGGAGCAAAAATTTCCATCCAACATATTTCCACAGGACTTGGGGTGGACCTAGTTAAGCTCGGCAAGGAAATGGGAGCAAATATTTATGCAGAAGCAACTCCTCATCACATAGCCTTAAATGATTCAGCAGTATTAGAATATGGTAGTCTTGCCAAGATGAATCCTCCTCTAAGAAGTGAAGAGGATAGACTTAGAATCATTAGGGGAATAAAAGAGGGAACAATAGAAATAATTGCAACAGACCATGCACCTCATACAGCCGAAGAAAAAGCTAAGGAAATAACTAAGGCACCATCGGGCATCATTGGACTTGAAACTTCTTTTTCTATTTGTTATGAAAATTTAGTTTTGACAAAGGAAATTAGTTTAATGAAGTTAATAGAACTTATGTCTACAAATCCAGCGAGAATTTATGGACTCGAAGGAGGAGAAATTGGTGAAGGTAAGATTGCAGACCTTGCAATAATAGACTTGGAAAGTGAGTACAAGATAGATAAATATAAATCAAAATCTTCTAACACACCCTTTAAGGACAAAACTTTGAGAGGAGAAGTCCTATATACAATTTCTGAAGGAAAAATTGTATTCAAAAAATAAATATGTCAAAGTGGATACAATGATTAAAGTTTTGCACAAATTCTTTAAAAATCCTTTTCATTAGTATATGATAAAAAAAGGAGGTAGTTATGAAAAAACTAAATTTCAAAATTTTGGATTTTAAAAGTATAAAAGATACCTTTAAAAGATTTCCATTGACAATAACATCAGCAACACTTGCAAGCATATTTTTTATTATAGCTACTTATGATGAAAATGCAGAAGACTTTAACAACAAGATGATTTCTTATGGGCTGGTCTTTGCCTTTGCAATTTTTTTATATGCTTTTATAAAACTTTTTAACGAGGGACTTAGAAATTTTTATGACCTGAAAAATTTAAAAAACAATAATTTATTAAAAGTAATTTCCTATGTAATAACTTTGCCTATACTCTATGGAATTTATGAGCTAGTTTATGACGAGGCAGGACCTCTCTCAAACTATAATGACAATTTTGTATATTTTACCTTGATTGCCTTCTTAGTTGTGGGAACCTCCTTTGTGGCAAAATTTAATTACCACAAAGACTATGTTGCCTATGTGGCAAAAATTTTAAGAGCCTTTATAATATCAAATATTTACAGCTTCATAGTATTTATAGGAATTTCAAGTATAGTTTTTGCCCTAGACTCACTTTTTAAATTGGAATTTGGATCCTTAGTTTATTTGAGAATTGGAATTTTTTCCTTTATCTTATTTAACGTCATAACTTTTTTCCAAGACTTTCCAAAGGTCAGGGATTCCTTCACAGACTACAAGTATCCAAAGCCCTTTAGAATTCTTTTGGTATATATAATCACACCACTTGTGATTATCTACACCCTAATTCTCTTGGCTTACTTTATAAAGATTTTAGCTCTTTGGCAAATTCCAAATAATTTAATAGTAAATCTTGTAATTTGGTTTGCAGCTTTTTCAGTTGTGTACTTATTCTTCCTTTCAAGGGTGGACTCAATTGGATTTATAAATAAATTAAAGGTATTTTTTCCAATAAGTTTGTTTCCACTCCTTGGCATTATGTTCTTTGCCATTTACTTAAGACTTAGGGAGTATGGACTAACTGAAAACAGGTACTTAGTAATAGCAGGAGGACTTTGGGTGTTTTTATCCCTAATTTATTATATTTTATATAGGGAAAATTCAAACATCACTGTTCCAATTTTTCTTGCGGCAATAATTTTAGTTACTGGCATTGGACCAGCGTCAGCTACTAGACTTAGCGTTAGGTCACAAAACGCAAGGTTTGAAAGATTGTTAAAAGAAAACAATATGATTGCAGGAGAGGACATAAGGTCTGATGTAAATATTGATAGCTACGTAAAAAACCAACTAATAGATATAGTCTCCTACATGGATAAGCGAGATAGGGTAGAGGACTTAAAGTATCTTCCAAAGGACTTTAAACTTAGTGAAGAGAACTTCACAAAAGTTTTTGGCTTCTCCAATAAGGTTGAAAATCAATCTTATCTTGGATACTCTTACACAGATAACATTGTAGACAAGGGAGATCTTGGATTTAATATTGACATAGAAGGCTACAAAAATATGATTTTCGTCTATTCTCTTGATCATATTTCCACTTGTGGAGATTATAAGTTTGAGAAAAAGAAGAAGGAAATAAATATTTATAAAAAATCCAAGGGTGACTACGAGCTTCAAAAGACAATTGACCTTCTTGCACTTAGGGATAAGCTAAAGACCCTAAAGAAGACCAAAGATGAAATAAAACTTGATGACCTAGCAATAGAGGATGAAAACTTTAAAATTTATTTCACAAATATTTATTTTGGAAATGAAGACAATATTGAGAATGCCTACGTTGAATTCTATCTCTTGACTAAGTAGGAGGGATAAGATGTATTATATAAATTTTGAAAATGATGTTTTTATTGATGAGAACATAGACCTTTCACACCTAAAGGACCTTGTAAGGATTTATTTAAATAGGTGCGATTCTTATCAAATTACAATCCTAAAAGAAGATAAGAAGTCGAAGAAAATTCTTGATGACTTTGCGGTTTATTCTGATGAGAATGGATACGAATATATCCTACAGGGAATTGTAGATGAGGACTTAAAAGAAATGATTTTAAAAAATCTCATTGGTCATATGGCACTAAACTTTATGGGCCTAAGCCTTTATGATGATGGAATTTTAAAATTGGAAATCCTAAATTATGGCAGCGAAGTCTACATCTATGGCTTTGATAAAAAAACTGTTGTAGAATTTTCTGATGAACTTGAAAAAGTTTATGGGATAAGAGAAGTCAATGTCTATATAGATGAGATGGGGCAAGAAGAAAGCCACGACCACGACCATCATGACCATGATCATTCTTGTGGTTGCTCGTCACAGGAAGACCAGGACAAGTCATGTGACTGCGGTGGGTCTAGTAACAATTAAAAGTCAAACAAAAAGAGTCTATCATGTGATGTGATAGGCTCTTATTTTAGTACATAGTTTTATGAAAGTTCTTCTGATATAGCAGATGAAATTTTTGGAAGTAGTTGCTTCTTTCTTGATAGGAGACCCTCTGATAAGAATTTATCGCCCACAAGCTCTTTGTCAAACTTTCTTGCAATTGCTTCTTTGAAGGATCCTGCCAAGATTACTTCAGAAACTTCCTTAAAGATGTCGGTGATCATTAGGATGAAGGATTCTGCATCAGAAGAAGCAACAAAATTTTCCATGGCTTCCTTGAGGTCCTTTTCTACCGAAGCTGTGGAGTCAAGGTCCATAGTAAAGATTTGACAGACCCTAACATTAACTCCTTCAATGGAGAAGTTTTTGACATCAGACTTTAGGAGCTCGTCAGGCTTTCTACCTTCGAGGCTGGTGCCTGCACGGAACATTTCCATAGCGAAGTCTTCAACGTCTATAGCTGCAATTTTTTTCATCTTGTTTAGGACATACTTGTCAGTTTCTGTTGAAGTAGGTGACCTAAAGAGTAGGGTATCAGAAATAATTGCTGCACAAAGAAGTCCAGCAACTTCACGAGATGGTTTTATTCCATTTTCGAAAAACATCTTTGACACAATTGTAGCAGTTGATCCAACAGGTTCATTCCTAAAATAAATTGGGGAAGAGGTAGACACATTTGCCACCCTGTGGTGGTCCACAATTTGAATGATTTCTGCTGAGTCTATGTCGTCAATGGATTGGTTTCTTTCGTTGTGGTCTACTAGGATTATTTTTTTCTTCAAGTTTGAAATCAAATGGTATCTTGAAATATTTCCTATTACCTTGCCCTTGTTGTCAAGAACTGGGTAGGACCTAAATCTTGATTGGGACATTTTTTCTCTAACGTCATCAATTAAATCGTCCTTGTGAAAGACTACTAAGTCATCTCTTGTCATTACATATTCAACAGGAACAGCTTGGGGCAAAAGTCTTGCCACCATAAAAGTTGAAAGGCCAGTTGAAATTACTGCAACATTATTTTCTTTTGCAAGTTTCATAAGTCTATCATCAAGCTTGCTTGATATAGTTAGGATTAAAAGAGATATTCCCTTTCTTATTACAGACTCTTGGTCTTTGACATCGTCGCCAACTATTACAATGTCTCCTTCACTTATGAGGTCTTGATTTTTTATTGCCTTGACAGCCATCTTACCTGAGAGACTTCTTGGCTTTTCGGGAAGGTAAAGGACCTTGCCCCTAAGTACATCTAAAATATTTTCAAAGCTTGTGTTGGACCTTCCAATGATGGAGTCGTCCCAAATCTCCATGTAGGTTGATGCTATGTTGGAAAGACTAACTATTCCAATTAAGTTGTCTTCGTCATCAACAACTGGCAGAGAGCTAATATTATTTTTTGGATTAGATCCATTGCAGAAGCCATTGATAGGCTTGGGTTGACACAGTAGGCTGCATCAATTTCAATGTCACGAACTTGTGGCTTGATAGAAGTCTTTAACCTTGGCTTTTGCACCTTAAAATAATCAAGGACAAATTCTGTTTCCCTATTTAAGTTTCCCAACCTAATTGCTTCAGCGTCTTGCCCCATCTTGTTTTTTAATTCTGCAAGGGCTATGGCAGAACATATACTATCTGTATCTGGATTTTTGTGACCAGTAATATAAATTTTATTTTTCATAAATCCTCCAAATTTCTAAGACATTATAACATAAAATGGCTTAAATCTTGTAATAATATGTGAACTTAGGATATAATTTAGGGGTGATAATATGAATATAATTATAATTGGAGCAGGGGCAAGTGGAATTGTCACTGCTATAAATGCAAAGAATGAAAATAATAGGGTTATTCTCTTGGAGAAAAATGATAGGATTGGGAAGAAGTTATTGGCAACTGGCAACGGCAGGTGCAACTATACCAATATGATCTTGTCAGAGAAAAATTATTCTTCGCCTGACTTTGTAAAGAGAACTCTAGAAGAATTTTCTAATGAAGATTTAATAAATTATTTTAAAATGTTAGGTCTTGAATCTACACTTGATGGTAATAGGGTCTATCCCATAAGCCTAAAGGCAAATTCTGTCTTAAATATTTTGATTTACTGGCTTGAGAAAAAGGGAATTGAAGTGAAAACCAAGAGCCAGGTTAAGGAAATCAAGAAAATAAAAACAGGCTATGAAGTCATAACTAATGGTGAAATTTTTAAAGCTGATGTGGTAGTACTTGCCTTTGGAGGTAAGGCCATGCCAGCAAGTGGATCTGATGGCGTGAGTTTTGAAATTCTAAAGAAGATGGGGATAAGGGTGACTGACCTAAAGCCAGCCCTTACTCAATTAAAGCTTGATTCAAAATATTTAAAGCACCTAAGTGGGACAAAGGTAATAGGTCGTGCAAGACTCCTAAGGGATGAAAAAGTCATAGAGGAGAAAGAGGGCGAAATTTTATTTACCAATTATGGTATAAGTGGTCCACCAATCTTGGATATGTCTGTCAATGCTAAGGAGGGCGACATCATTGAAGTACCCTTGATTAATAACTTAAAGAAGGACAGCATTGATATGGTCTACAACAGGTACTATATGTTTCCAGACTTTTCCCTTGAAGAATTTTTAATGGGACTTGTTGACAAGAAGTTCATCCACTATATTGTGGACTCACTTGATATGGACAAGAACACAGCGATAAATATGATTTCTATGGGAGACTTTGAAAAAATTATTGGACTTCTTTTAAGATCTCACTTTAAAGTAACAGGCAACACTGGATTTAAAAATGCTCAAGTGACAAGGGGTGGAGTTTCTTTAGAAGAAGTTAGCCCAGAAAATTATGAATCAAAAAAGTTTAAAGACCTATATATAATTGGTGAAGCCCTTGATATTGATGGAGACTGTGGAGGATATAACCTACACTTCGCCTTTGGATGTGGTTATAGACTTGGAAAATTATTGAGGGAAAAAAATTTACAAAAGTAATTTGCAATAGAAGTAAAATCAGATTAAAATAATTTTTGTGAATAATTTTTTATAGATTTTGCAATAGATTTGGAGGAAGAATGTTCTACTTACAGAAAAAATTAAAGGAATTTGGGAATATTTCTGTTGGAATTGTTGGCTCAGGTATTATGGGAAGTTCGCTTTTCACCTTGCTTAGCCAAAATGAAAATTTTTATCCCATAGTGTTTTCCTCAAGAAATAAAAAGACACTAGAGTCTGCTATTGAAGCAGCAAATATAAATAAGGATGAACTTGCCTTTACAGATGATATTGAAGAGGCAAAGAAACTCTTAAAGGAAAAGAAATACATCGCCACTACAAATAATTTAATAGCGGCATCCCTTGTGGACTGTCTAGTGGATTGTACTGGGGACACAGAAACTGGTACAAAATTATCCCTTGTTGCCATTGAGAATAAGGTTGATATTGTAAGTCTCAATGTAGAAATGGATGCAACAGTTGGCCCATACTTAAAAGTCTTGGCAGATAAAAAGGGCGTAGTTTATTCTGGAACCAAGGGCGATGAGCCAGGAGCCATTGTGGAAATTTTTGAGTTTGCACAAAACTGTGGCTTTGAAGTCCTAGTCCTAGGTAAGGGAAAAAATAATGAATTAAATAATTATGCAACACCAGATAGCCTAAGAGAAGCTGCAGAGAAAAAGGGAATTAACCCAAGGATGCTAACTTCCTTTGTTGATGGAACAAACACAATGATTGAGCTCAATGCAGTTTGTAATGCCCTTGGATTTGTGCCAGATGTAAGAGGTTGTCACTTTGTTAATACTGAACCAAAAAATATAGCCGAAGACTTTAAGCTAAAGGAAGATGGGGGAATTTTAAATTCCTATGGGGTTGTTGACTTCGCTACAGGAATTGCTCCAGGAGTCTTTGCAGTAGTAAGGCCTAAATCAGATATAATAGATATGGAAATGAAATACTTATCCATGGGCGAGGGTCCAAATTATACAATATATAGACCCTACCACTTGACTAGCATCGAGACAATTATTTCTATTATAAAGGCAGTGGTATTAAGAGATGAATCAATTGCCCCACTTGGTAGACCCTTTGCAGAAACAGTTTCTGTTGCAAAGAGAGACATCAAGAAGGGAGAGAAGTTTGACTCCATTGGCGGCGAGATGATTTTTGGAAGTCTTGAAACCAAAGAAGAACAAGAAAGAGGTAACCATTTACCAATAGGGATAGTAACAGAAGGATCCTTTGCAAAAAGAGATATTAAAAAGGGAAGCCTGCTTACTTATGAAGATATATCCTTAAATATGGATTCGGAAATAGTAAACTTGCGAAAAATTCAAGATGACTATTTTAAATTTTAAATTTTGATGGTATAATATCCTAAATAGGTGATAATATGAGAATAACACAAGAAACAGACTATGCATTTCGTATTGTAAGTTATCTAGCAGCAAATGAGGGAAAGGTTGTTGGAGCGCCACAAATAGCTGAAAGCGAAGGTGTTACAAAAAGATTTACCCTAAGAATACTTAGAAAATTGAATTTAGCTGGAATTACAGATGCGAAGAGAGGCTCTAAGGGCGGATATTTTTTAAAGAAGCCTAAGGAAGAAACCACTTTGTATGATATAATTGTAGCTGTAGATGGTCCTATTGAAATCAATAGGTGTCTACAAGAAGAGGATTCATTCTGTAGCAAGCATCCTGATGGATACAAAAGAAGTTGTAAATTCCACCGTGCCCTTGCTGGTATGCAATCAAATATTATTAATATGTTTAAGAGTCAAACAATTGATAACTTTATATAAGCTTTGATGAGGATGGTAATTTCTAGAAAGTTAGAGAACAGTTGGTTGGTGCAAAACTGCCTTTCGAAATTTTGCAGATCACCTTGGAGCTCAAGAGTCAAAAGCTCTTGCGTAATTTTGCGTTAAGATATTAAGTGATAGTTTCCTATAATTAGGGTGGTACCGCGGTTAGTTCGTCCCTTCTCTTTTGAGAGGGGACTTTTTTTATACAAAAATTGGAAGAAAAGGAGATTTAGATGAAAGTATTTAAAGAATTATCTAAAGATAGTGTAAGTGTTAGAGAAGAACGAGTCTCAAAGTTTTGGGACGAAATTGATCTTCTACATGAATCTGTGGAATCAAGAAAAGATGGAGAAAATTATATATTCTATGAAGGACCTCCAACTGCTAATGGTAAGCCAGGCATTCACCATGTAATGGCAAGAACTCTTAAGGATTTAACTTGTAGATACCATACAATGCTTGGTTATCAAGTTAAGAGAAAAGCAGGTTGGGATACACATGGTCTTCCTGTAGAAATTGAAGTAGAAAAAAAATTAGGTCTTCATAACAAACAAGACATAGAGTCTTATGGAGTTGAAGCCTTTAATAAAAAGTGTAGACAATCTGTTTTTGAATATGAAAAAGAATGGAGAACTCTTACAAGAAGAATGGGTTACTTAATCGACTTAGACCACCCATATATCACACTTGAAAACTCTTATATCGAATCAGTTTGGCACATCCTAGACAAGATGTTTAAGGATGGTCTAATTTATGAAGGCCATAAAATTGTTCCTTACTGCCCAAGATGTGGAACTGGACTTGCATCTCACGAAGTTGCACAAGGTTATGAAGAAATAAAAACTACAACAGCAACTTGTAGATTTAAGTTAAAAGATAAGGAAAATGAATACTTCTTGGCATGGACAACAACACCATGGACACTTCCATCTAACGTTGCCCTAGCTGTTAATCCAAAAGTTGAATACGTAAAGGTTAAGCATGCTGACGGACACATCTACTATGTAGCAAAATCTCTTGCTAAGCAAGTCTTTAAGGATGATGAATATGAAGTCCTAGAAGAAATCCTTGGTAAGGATCTTGAATACACAGAATACGAACAACTCCTTAATTTTCTAGAAGTAGATAAAAAAGCATTTTATGTAATCTGTGCTGACTATGTTACAACTGAAGATGGTACTGGTATTGTTCACATCGCTCCTGCCTTTGGTGAAGATGACTATCAAACTGCAAGAGGATATGACCTTCCAATGTTAAAACCAGTTGATGAAGAAGGTAAGTTTACAGATACACCTTGGAAGGGTCAATTTGTAATTGATGCTGACCACGATGTTCTTCACTACCTAATGGATCACGATCTTTTATTCGCAAAACAAAAGGTACTTCACAACTATCCACACTGCTGGAGATGTCACACTCCACTTATTTACTACGCACACCCATCATGGTATATAGAAGTAACTAAGTTTAAGGACAAGTTAATTGAAAACAACAATGGAGTAAATTGGTTCCCAGACTTCGTAGGAGAAAAGAGATTTGGAAATTGGCTAGAAAACTTAAATGACTGGGCAATCTCTAGATCAAGATATTGGGGTACTCCACTTCCAATTTGGAGATGTGAGTGCGGGCACACAGAATCTGTTGGCTCAATAGAAGATTTGAGAAATAAGGCAATAGAAGATGTGGCAGAAGATGTTGAACTTCATAGACCTTATGTCGACGATATCCATCTTAAATGTCCTAAGTGTGGCAAGCCAATGACAAGAGAAGCAGACGTAATTGACGTTTGGTTTGACTCAGGAGCTATGCCTTTTGCTCAATGGCACTATCCATTTGAAAACAAGGACAACTTTGGTGAACTATTCCCAGCAGACTTTATATGTGAAGGAATTGACCAAACAAGAGGTTGGTTCTACTCACTAATTGCAATATCAACTTATATGACAGGCAAGAGCCCTTACAAGAATGTACTTGTTAATGACCTTATCCTTGATAAGGAAGGCAAGAAGATGTCAAAATCTCGTGGCAATACAGTTGCACCATTCGAACTCTTTGATAAGTACGGAGCTGACGTTGTAAGGTGGTACCTACTTTATGTATCTCCACCATGGACTCCAACAAAGTTCGACGAAGATGGACTACGTGAAATTGAATCAAAATTCTTTAGATCTTTAAGAAACACTTACAACTTCTTCAGCCTATATGCAAACACAGATAAGATTGACCCAAGAGAAGTTAAGGTTTCCTATGATGACTTAGAAGAAATTGACAAGTGGTTATTGTCTAAGTACAACAGACTTGTTAAAAACGTAAGAAAAGATATGGATGAATTTGAACTTACAAAAGTTGTAAGAGAAATTCAAGACTTTGTTATAGAAGATGTTTCCAACTGGTATATCAGAAGAAATAGAAGAAGATTTTGGAAGACTGACAAGGACAACACAAAGATTGCCGTTTACAAGACAACTTATGAAGTTTTACTTGGTGTGACAAAATTAATTGCCCCAATGGTTCCATTCCTTTCAGAAGAATTATTTAAGTCACTTACTGATGAAGAATCAGTTCACTTAGCTGACTATCCAAATTATGATGAAAATATGATTAAGGATAAGGTTGAAGAAAAGATGGACCTTGTAAGAGACCTTGTAACTCTAGGAAGAGCTTCAAGAGAAGAAGCTAAGATAAAGGTTAGACAACCACTTTCTAAAGTAATCATTGACGGAAAGTACAAGGAAATCATTGGCGACTTAACAGAACTTATCAAGGAAGAACTTAACGTTAAGGAAGTTCAATTTGAACATGACCTTTCAGAATATATGGAATTTGAACTTAAACCAAACTTTAAAGTTTGTGGTAGCATCCTAGGTGCAAAGGTTAAGGACTTTGGCAAGGCTCTTAGAGAAGCAGATGCAAAAGACCTACTAGCTAAACTTGAAGAAGGTAAAGTTAAGCTTCAACTTGCTGGCGAAGAAACAGAAATTGAAAGAGACTTCGTTGAAGTAAAAATTTCTGCAAAAGAAGGCTTCGACGTAATAATGGAAAACAACCTCTTTGTTATCCTTGACACAGAACTTAATGAAGAACTTCTAAATGAAGGTTATGTAAGAGAATTTGTATCAAAGATTCAACAACTAAGAAAGAAGAAAGACTTAGATATTCTTGACAACATTAAGATTTCATACAAGTCTGATGATGAAGTTGAAAGAGCTATTGAAGCAGACAAAGAATTTATCAAATCAGAAACTCTTGCACTTGAAGTTGTAAAGGAAGACAACGAAGCAGAAGTTGAAAGCCTAAATGGTCACGACATTAAAATAAATATTGAAAAAATGTAAAGCTTATAAGCTTAAAGGCTCTGGGGAACCAGGGCCTTATTTTTTTGCCTTGATTTGCACATAAAATTAACTATGGTTAACAAGGTTGAAGTCCCATTAAATCAAGGCATAGAGCAAAGAAGATGAGTATATTTAAGAAAAATAAAATGATATATGTTATCAATATTATTTACTTACAAAAACTTCTTTGCTAGTATTTATTTTGAAAAATTGAGAAAGCAAAGTTAAGGAGGAAATAATTGAAAATTTTATTTTTAATATTTGGATTTATATTTTTGGGGATAGGAATAGTTGGAATATATTTGCCCTTATTACCTACGACTCCCTTTTTGTTACTAGCAACCTATTGCTTCGCAAGAGGATCGAAGAAGTTTAATGACTATTTTATTTCTACTAAATTTTACAAGAATAATATAGAGCCAATAAAAAACAAGAGTGGAATGACAAGGAAGAGGAAGATAAAGATTCTTATGACAATCACTTTCTTTTTAGCTATATCATTTTATTTTGTAAACAACTTGCATGCGAGAATTACACTCTTATTAGTGCTTATTTTTCATTACATATATTTTATTTTTAAAATCAAGACAATCGAGGAGTAGAAATGTTTAACAAAAAATTATTCAATGAGTTGAAGAGCGAGAAGATACAAATCTTAAAGCTTTTACTTATAAAACTTATACAAATGGCCACTAATGTTGCCATGATTTTTTTAATAGGTAAGTCTATAGAAGCTATAATTAATTCAAATTTTAGTGGGAGCAAATTTATTTTATTTATGCTCTTAATAATTGGACTAAATATTTTCTTAATAAAAATAGAAGCTAGTATATCTTACAAGGCTTCCTATAGGATAAAAAACACCTTGAGAGAAAGACTAATGAAGAAGGTCTTTTCTTTTAAGATGGAGTATGGTAGCAAAGTTTCTATTTCAGAACTTATAAATTTAGGAGTAGAGGGGATAGAGCAACTCAACTTATTTTACTCTGCCCTCTTGCCACAACTTCTATTCGCTTTAATAGGACCCATAATTTTATTTTGCATACTTTCATTTTTAAATTTCAAAATAGCAATAATAATGCTCCTATTAATACCACTAATACCTATTGCCATAATGATGGTGCAAAAACTTGCAAAGAAAGTTGTGAAAACTTATTGGAAATCTTATACAAACCTCTCAGAAGTTTTTATAGACTTCCTATATGGCTTAACAAGTTTAGAAGTTTTTAATGCAGATGAAGACTACAATGACTTGTTAAATGAGAAGGCAGAAGACTTTAGGAGCAAAACTATGAAGCTCCTCATGATGCAACTAAATAACATTACAGTCTTAGACTTAATTTCTTATGCAGGGTCAGCCTTGGGAATAATCCTATCAATTTATTATTATTCCAAGGGACAACTTTCTGTCTTTGCAGCCTTTTCTTTTATACTCTTGAGCCAAGAATTTTTCTTACCATTACGAAGATTGGGGGCACTTTTCCATGTTGCAATGAATGGGATTACAGCAGCAAATTCTCTTTTTGAAATTTTAGATCTTGAAAGTATAAAGGATTTTGAAGATGTCATAGAGGATGAGAAAGTGGATGTAGAAGTAAGAAATTTGAATTTTTCTTACGGAGAAAAGGAAATTTTAAAAGACTTAAATATGAAGATTAAGTCAAACAAAATCACAGCCATAGTAGGAGCAAGTGGTTGCGGTAAGTCTACCCTTGCAAAATTAGTTGGAGGATTTGAGAGAAATTATAATGGAGAGATACTTTACAACGGCTTAAGTGAAGTTTCAAATGATTCTCTTAATGAAAACATAATGCTAGTAGACAATAACCCATACTTCTTTAAGGAAAGCCTTAGATATAATCTTAAAATTGCAAATAAAAATGCAGATGATAATAGGTTAAGAGAAGTTTTAGAAGAAGTTGGTCTTTATTCCTACTTTAAAAACATAGGTGGCTTAGATAGTATCCTTGAAAGTGCTGGTAACAACTTATCAGGTGGACAAAAACAAAGACTAGCTATAGGAAGAGTCCTTTTGAAAGAGCCAAAGATTTTAATTTTAGATGAGTCCATATCAAATATAGATAAGGAATCTGAAGACTTAATTTTAAAGCTTATACAAAAATTAAAAGAAAAAATGACCATAATACTTATTACTCATAGGCTCAACACAGTCCTTCAGGCAGACTATATTTACTATCTTGACAATAAGAAGGTAGCAGAAGAAGGAAATTTTGAAGAAATAAGTAAGGGTGAATTGTTCTCTAGTATTTATAAGTACCAAAGGGAATTAGAAATGTGGGGTTTAAATGAAAAAATTAATTGAATATAAAAATTTAATAGGGAAACTCCTATCTCTTGTGGACGATTTGAAGTTACAAATGTTTTTTGCCATATTTTTTGGTTCAAGTGGACACATATTTGCCACATTATTGCCATCACTAGGTTTGTTCTACTTAAGTAAAGTATTATTAAATCAAACTATAAATATAAAATTAATAATTGGAATTTTATTCACTTTGGCTGTACTAAGGGCAATTTTTAAGTACCTCGAACAGCTCTTGAACCACTATATAGCCTTTAAAATTTTAGCGATATTAAGAGATAAAATCTTCAAAAAACTAAGGTCTTTGGGACCAGCCAAGATGAATGGAAAAAATAAGGGGGAATTAATTTCTATAATCACATCAGATATAGAGCTCTTAGAAGTCTTTTACGCACACACAATTTCGCCAGTTTGTATAGCTCTAGTTCACACTATATTTTTCTTTGTAATCTTGTGGAGATTTAATCCAATTTATTCTTGGATACTTCTAGCTTTTCACTTAACACTAGCTATAATTATCCCAATTATTACTGAGAAATCTGCTGGAGAAATTGGGCGAAAACAAAGGAAGAATTTATCAACTTTAAATTCTCTAATCTTGGAAAGCTTTAAGGGAATAAAAGAAATTATTAATTTTTCTTATTTTGAAGATAGGTGTAGGGAGATTGAGTTTGAAGCAAACAAGTTAAACAGGTCTACAAAGGCACTTGCAGAAAAGTCATCAAATAACTTTGCTCTTACATCTTTTACAATAATACTTGCAGATTTAATTTTTACTTTGGTAGCATTTAAGCTTTATAAGGAGTCCATCCTTGACCTTAGTGGCTTACTATTTCCCTTGGGAGTTTTCATTTCTTCCTTTGGACCCACAAGTGCACTTTCATCACTTGCAAATAATTTAGTCTTGACCTTTGCTTGTGGCAAGCGAGTTATGGAACTTTTGGAAGAGGATCCTATCACACCAATTAATAATCAGGGAGAAGAAATTGATTATGAAAACATCTGTCTTGATGGTGTAAACTTTTCTTATGATGACACAAAACTCCTTAATGATTTTAATTTTAATAGTTCATTAAATGAGATAATAGGGCTAAAAGGCAAAAGTGGTTGTGGCAAGTCAACCTTAATAAAATTAATGATGAGATTTTATGATGCAAAGAGTGGTAAGATTTGTCTAAATGAAAAAAACATTAAAGACCTAAAGACAATAAATTTAAGGGAGAACATTTCTTACCTAAGTCAAGAAACTCATCTCTTTAGGGGAAGCATTAGAGATAACTTAAAAATTGCAAAAAAAGATGCAAGTGAAGATGAATTAATAGAAGCTTGCAAGAAGGCAAATATTTATGATTTCATAAGGACCCTTGATAGGGGTTTGGATACAGAAATTGTAAAGGAATCCAATGAGATCTCCACTGGGCAAGCTCAAAGATTGGCACTAGCAAGAATCTTTTTAAGAAGTTCGAAGTTATATCTACTTGATGAGCCAACAGCTAACATAGACGCCTTAAACGAAGGGATTATTTTAAAGTCCTTATACAAGGAGAGGGAAAATAAAAATATTATTATTTCATCTCACAGGGACAGTTCCCTTAGGATTTGTGACAGCATAGTAGAAGTAAAAAGAGGAATGGAGTCATAATTTTATGATGAATTTTAATATCACTAAAATACAAATCGAATATTTATTGTTTATAAGAAATTATGAAGGCAGAAAGACTATAACAGAAGCAAGCTATTTTTTTAAATGTTCTCGTGCTAACTCAAAAAAGATTTTAGATAAGATGATTCTTACAGGTATGCTCTACAAGGAAGACAATGATTATAAGTTAACAAAAATAGGATGTGAGCTTTCAGAATTTTACAATGCAAATCTTGAAAAGAATTTATTTATTATGCAAAAATTTTTGGATATTGATGATGATCTTGCCAAAAGCATAAGCCTTGAAATATTGTCAAAAAGACTTCTTCCTTATCAAGAGGCATTGGATAAAAGATACAAAAGTTTGATTTTATCCAAGGATATTCAAGCTAGAGAAAAAATTTATGATATATCCAAATATTTAGAAAAAGGGAGACATAAAATTAATTTTACAATTAAGAAGATTGATGAAGAAAGAAAAAGATCCTTTGTTGAAAATTCGATGGCACTTATGGGCTTTAATGATTTCGCCTACTTGGTAATGGGGGAAGAACCCTACATAGAACTTTCTACTAGGACCATAGAGAGAGCTCATCACGGTTATCTTAAAAAAGCAATTGCCACAAAGTTATTTTACTTCGACCAAGGGGAAGAAATAGAAATAGATTCTAAAGACAAGATTTTTAAAATACCTCTCGACTTAATAGACTACTGGTCAACATCGGATGGAATAATTTTGGAAGCATCCTTGATTTTAAAAATTAAATCTCAAATGGGAATAACAAATCATGCAAAAAAAGCAAATTTTGTATTTATAGTTAACCTTTGTTTAACTTAAAAACTTAAAATTATACACTATAAAATTAATAAAATCATTCTAAATCCTAGTCACTGACTAGGGTTTATTTTTATTACAAAAATTAAAATAATATATTTATAAAGAAGTAAACCGACATTAACAAAAATTCTAACAACTTTATATGGTTTATTTAATTGATAAGTAATATCATTAGCCTAGATTATTATTTTATAAGGGGGTTTTATAATGAAAAATAAAAAAATTTATATATCTCTAGTATTTTTATTATCTTTATTATTCTTAACAAATTTTGTATTTGCGGATAATGAAAGCACACCAGAGAAAAAAGAAATTAATTTAGAAGATGGTTGCTATGAAATTCCAATCAAATTGTGGCATGCCATCGAAGAAAAACCTAGTATGGGTAACAAGGCCCTTGTACAAAGAGCCGAGATAGAAGTGAAGAACAAAGAAGCAAACTTATACATAGGGTCAGACAAGATGGAATATATGTCCATAACAGCGTCCTTGGTAAATATTTACTTCCAAAAAGAAGATGGAATTTATCGCAGGGCAGAAGCAGGTTGCTATGACCTAGACGTACCTAAGGAAAAGGACAAAAGACCAAGAGTATTTAGGACATCCCTAATTAATATGGATGAAATGACAAAGGTCTATGTAGATCCAAAGGTAGAGCCCATGGGGGACGAACCAATAAGGGCAAGAATAAAATTAGACTTTGACAAAATAAAAAAAATAAATGAAAGTGAAGCAACTTTAATAAAGAAGTTTAAAGACGGACCAAAGAAGCCAGACTTTAATTCAAAGGAAGCTGGAGAAGTCCAAAACAAAAACTTAATAGTCAACTACGGGCCAGAAACCTTTAAGGAAGAATTTTCATTTTACGGAAACAAATTATCAGGCAAGCAGGCAGAAGAATTTACAAAGTCCTTTGATAAATTAGATCAAGTGAATGTTTTTAAGATTGAGTTTTTAGGGCCCCTAGAAGAAATAACAGGCAAGGAAGAAAGCATTCAAGCAAAGAGAAAAAAGATTTATGCAAACAAAGAATTTGATTTAAAATTACCTCTTTTAAAATTCAAAGGACAAGACAAGCTAAGCCTTTATGAAGTAAAGAATGGAGAAAAAAAGAAGATAAATTACAAAGTCAATGGAGATTACCTTGAATTCAAAACAAAAGATTCAGCAATCTTTATAGTGGTGAAAGGTGCTGGCTCAGGTGGGCAAGTAAATAAGCTTATAGATAATAAAAATTTACCTACACTAAGCAACATAAGTACAAGCCCAAGTAGCTCAAAGATAGAGAGGGCTAAGGCCTTTATGGCGACAGTAAAAAAACCACAGGCACAAAAAATATCAAGCTCTTCAGATTCCTCATCTCCTATGCCAGTAGAAGGGCCGCAAGTTAGTTCAACACCACTAAGCATAAGTCCACCTTCTGTAGGTTCGCTACAAAGTAAAATTGCAAGCCAAGAAAACAAGGGAGCATCCTCCAAAGAAAATAAGAATAAAGAGGGTGGATTAGAGGGACAAGAAATCGAAGAAAAAGAATCAAAGGGCATCATTATTTTAATACTCCTAATATTTATAGGATTAAATGCAACAGCCTTTATTGTAATTAGAAAAAACTTGCAAGAAGTAAAAGATATGAAAGATGAAATGATGTTTTTAGGAGGGCTAAAAGAAAATGAAAAAAATAATAAATAGCCTTTGTCTTATGGCTCTCATTTTTATAAGTCTAATAAATGTTACCTTTGCCTATTCACAAGAAATAGCAAAGGCAACACCCTACTATATCCATCCGGTTACAGGAGTCATAGAGGACCCCGGTAACAATCCAGGAATAGGACAGGGTATGACAGAAAATGTAGTATGTCCACAAGCCTTGGTAGAAACAACCGATGATGGAAGAATATTTTTGTCAGTCCGTTATAACCTAGCCAACTATATCAAAAATGAAACCTTCGCAGTCCAAAATTATGGCGACAACAGTTTCATTTCTGTACCAGCAGAAGTTACAGGAAAGACAGCAGAAACACGAGATTACAGATTTGAGATACCAAGCAAAAATGTAATCGTAAGGGCAACATTTTTTGTAGGGCCAATGGGAAGGGATGTAATATTTTACTACACAATATCAGACCTTGTTAAAGGTAACACCGACTTTGCAACCCTACAAAATGCTTCTTCAAGACACACAAATAAACAAGAAGTAGCAGCGGTAGCCCCACAGGCACAGGCAAATATTCCCAAGACAAATACAAAGAACACTATACCTAACCTAAGCAATTTAAAACCACTAGACAATAGCGAGCAAGTTGGAGAAGTTTTACAAGCTCCTAACCAAGGAGAAGTGATAGAACAAAAACCAGTTAACTCAAAATTTTCTGCTGGTGACTTGGGTTATGACCACGGACTTTTAACAAAGGATTCTCCAATAATTAAAAAATTATATTATTCAGATGACCAAGATGAAAAAGAAACAGCTAAGACAAAATTAGGCAAAATAACCTTGGCTTTTATTTATGGCTTAATAGGTCTCTTTGTAATATTAACAGGAGGATTTATCATACTAGCCCTTCTATCATATAACTACAAGAACAAAGTAGAAGATGAACTAGAAGAAAAAAGGAGAAACAACTATGAATAAGATAAAAAAGATTCTAAGCATTCTTCTTGCAAGTCTATTATTAACGTCTTGCGTAAGTCAGAAATCTGGCAAGAAAGCAAACAATGGCGAGCTGAGAATAGCAGCAACATCAATGGCAACAGTTTATATTATGGAAAAATTAAACATAGACCTAGTTGCAGTACCAGACTCAAAGATCGATCCAATGCCAGAACGATATAAGGATGTCCCTAAGGTAGGGATGGCAATGACACCAGACATAGAAAAATTAAAACAAATAAATCCAGACTATGTATTCTCACCAGTGTCCTTAATTTCAGATCTACTTCCAAAATACAAGGCAGCAGACCTAGACTATGGATTTTTGAATCTAAACAACACAGATGGAATGTATAAATCAATAGAAGACCTTGGAAAATTACTTAACAGAAAAAAAGAGGCCAAAGCCTTAATTGACGACTACAAAAAATTCATAGACGACTACAAAGAAAAGCACAAGGACAAAAAAGCACCAAAAGTATTAATTCTTATGGGTTTGCCAGGGTCCTATGTAGTAGCAACAGAAAACTCCTATGCAGGAAGCCTTGTAAAACTTGCAGGTGCAGAAAATGTATATGAAGGGACAAATCAACAATTCATAACAATAAACACAGAAGATATGTTGAAAAAAGACCCAGACATGATCCTTAGAACAGCCCATGCTCTACCAGATCAAGTAATGGCAATGTTCAAAAAAGACTTTGCAGAAAATGACATTTGGAAACACTTTAGGGCAGTTCAAGAGGGAAAGGTTTACGACCTTGACTACAAAAAATTTGGTATGAGTGCGAAATTCAACTACAAGGAAGCCTTAAATGACTTAGACAAACTCTTCTATGGAAAAGACTCAAATGAAGTAGGAAATACAGGTGATAAGACAAATGAAAAAAAATAAAATCATCCTAGTTTACACAATTTCAATCCTGGTCCTAATAGGACTCATACTTTATTCAGCAAAAACAGGCTCCATAGAAATGACCTTTGGCAAATTAATAAGAGGCTTGTTCATAAAATATGATCCGGACGTAGCGACAATATATGACCTAAGATTTCCAAGAATAATAATATCAATACTAGCAGGGGCAGCTCTTGCAACATCAGGAGTTCTCCTTCAAGCAGTAATGCAAAACCCCCTCACAGATCCCGGAATAATAGGCATATCATCAGCAGCAAGCCTATCAACAAGCCTTGTAATGATATTATTCCCAGGCTTATATGCCTTTAGCCCACTCTTTTCAGTAGTGGGAGGGCTCCTAGCCTACCTCTTAATATATTCACTAGCCTGGAATGGTGGATCCAACCCAATAAAATTAATCCTCGTGGGTGTAGCACTTAATATGACCCTAATGGGAGTAAACGAAGGAATAAAATCCATGATGGGGGGCAACCTAACAAACGTTCAATCAATAATCGAAGGAAATGTAGCACAAAAAACTTGGGCAGATGTAAAAATTATGGCAGTATATGGAATCCTATTTCTAATAATATCCCTCTTTACAATAAGGTCAGCAAACCTACTTCAACTAGAAGACCAAACAGCACAAGCCTTGGGAGTAAATGTAAATAGAGATAGGTTTATCCTAGCCTTAATAGGAATAATACTTGCATCAGTATCCACAGCCATAGTTGGCGTAATAGGATTCTTAGGTCTAGTAGTACCACACATAGCAAGAATAATTCTTGGCTCAAACCACAAGAACCTAATACCCTATTCTATGATACTAGGAGCAATAACCCTCCTCCTATCAGACACCTTGGGAAGGGTGATAGCCTACCCTTACGAAATAAAGCCATCAGTAGTAATGACAGTAGTGGGCGGAATATTCTTTATAGGCCTATTAAAAGTAGGAGGAAAAAATTATGGAAATTAATCACTTATTTTTCGCCTATGACAAAAATATGGTTATAAAAGATCTTTCTCTAAAAATAGAAAAAAATAAAATCACAACCCTCCTAGGTGCCAATGGCTGTGGCAAGTCAACACTTTTGAAATTAATAACAAGAGTAGAAAAACCAAAAATGGGCTTCATAAGTCTTGACGGCAAAAATATAAAAAATATAGAGAGAAAAGAATTTGCAAAAAAAGTTGCCATAGTTAGACAAAAAAACCAAATAGCAGGCGACATCAAAGTTGAAGAACTTGTTGCCTATGGAAGAAACCCCTACCTAGGTTTTATGCAAAAGCCAAACCAAGAAGACAAGAACAAAATAAATGAAGCAATAGAAGTTTGTGGCTTAGAAGAAATAAGAAAAGAGAGAGTCAACTCCCTATCAGGTGGGCAAGTCCAAAGGGCATGGATAGCCATGGCAATAGCACAAGATAGCGAGCTACTTCTCTTAGACGAACCAACCACCTACTTAGACATCAAATACCAAATAGAAATTTTAAAACTAATAAGAAACTTAAATAAAAATCTTGGCAAGACAATAATCATGGTCCTTCACGACATCAACCAGTCCCTAGAATATTCAGACACCATAGTGGGAATGATGAAGGGAAAAATTGAATTTCAAGGAAAGGCAAGCCAAGTCTTGACAGGAGAAAATATAAGTAAGATCTACGAAACAAAACTAAGAATAATAGATATCGAAGATAAAAAATTTGTATTTGCAGAAGATTAAGGAGGAAAAGTGAAGGGACTAATAATATATTCATCAAAGACAGGCAACACTAAGAGGATGGCAGAAAAAATTTATGAAGTCTTAAAGAAAGAACACCTAATGACGATAAAGGACATAAGAAACACACCAAATATAAAAAATTATGACTTTATACTCTTGGGTGCCTGGATAGATAGAGGGACCTTAGAGCCAAAAACACTAAAATTCTTAAAGACTATAGAAGATAAAAAGCTTGGTTTATTTGCAACCTTGGGAGCAATGCCAGACTCAGAACATGGAAGAAATGTGATAAAAAATCTAGAAGACCTTTTAAATAATAGAGATTCCCTAGGACAATACATCTGTCCGGGTCTAGTTGATCCCAAGATGATAGAAAAATTAAGAGGAATTACAGGATTAGTAGTTCCAAAAAAGATAAAAGAAAAAATGATAGAAACAAGCCTAAAATCCAGAGAGGCCACAGAAGAAGAACTATTAAAATCTGCAAACTATTTTGCAGAAAACATAAAACAATTAGCAAATTAAGAGATAAACAGTAAGACATAAAAAATGAAAGGAGTACCAATGAACAAAATAAAAAGAATAATATCGGAAACGCTAATAGGAATTATGATAATCCCCTCAGCAGTATCGGCATTCACGACAGCACCTGTTGGGAATATAAACCCTATAATTCAAACAGTTGAGCTACGAGAAGCAGCAAATAAGGTAGATTTTCCATCAGGCAAGTATGAAGCAATGCCTCTTATTGATGAAAATGATGCAATGAATGCAGGTATAAAAGGGCTTTGGGAAAATGGAAAGTTTAAATACACCAAAGAAGAATATAATAAGATGCTTGCGGCTCGTTATACAGATAACAACAGTCTTTTAAACGTGGAAATAGGAGTTAATCCATATTACGAAGTTGAAATTAAAGACAATAAAGCAAATCTTACAGTATCTTATGTAAACAATGTAATGGGAGAAGAAAGTCCCGAAGAATATGGTTTAGTAAAAATAAATGACGATGAAGACATCAGATATAAAACTGCTGACGGAAAATTACAACCTATCGAAATACTGGATGCAGAAGAGTTTACTTTAGACCCGGCTATAGAAGAGTATGGAGAGAGAATTACAAAGATAAGATTAGAAAACGTACCTATATCTAAACTTGGAGATGTAAATCAATTCATATATCTTGAAAATGCCAGATATGTACGTTGCTATAGTGAGTGGGAAGATCTAAAAGTTGATGCCAAACCGGCCAAAGGGGAAGACCCTACTGAAAACATGTATGGCATCAATAACTTTGACTTGAATAAAATGGTCCTTGTGGAGAGTGCAACACCTGGCTTAAATAAAGCTACTCTACAAGAAAAGGTCAATGAAGCTAAGGCTATTGAACAAGGCAAGAAAACAGAAGAAGCTTTCAATACACTTAAAGCTGCAATAACAACAGCAGAAGAAACATTAAAAACTGCAACAGATCAAGAAGCTTTAAACCAAGGAGTAGCGACACTAAAAGCAGCAGTAGAAGCCTTTAAAGCAAGTGAAGACGTAAAGATTCCGATAGAAGGCGGAATATACACAGCCCCTGTAGAAGTGATGCACGCAGATATTCTGGGACAAA
>NZ_KQ960210.1:0-13964 GCF_001553125.1 Peptoniphilus sp. DNF00840 | reverse complement strand
GCAGGCTTTTTTGCCTGCTTTGTCATCAGTCTGAGCAGCCAGAGAAAGGCTGCTTTTTTCGTGAAAATTATTTTAAAAAGGGTTTTATAATTTTTATTTTCTGATAAAGTTTTTATTTTTAAATTAGTTTTTGTAAAGCAGAGCTTTACGAATCAATATTGGAGGGGCTTAGGGGCATCGTGAGGCCCCTTGCCCCTCCAAACCACCCCCTTCACCCCACGTACGTTGAGTCCAAAAAAATCGGTCATGCTAAATTTTCAAAACTCATTCGCTTCGCGAATTCAAACAGTTGAAAATTTTTAACGCATAACCGATTTTTTTGCTCATTAGATGCACCTGATTAGCTCGCGGCTTATGGGATAAGTTTTAATTCTTTATGAAGTGATTACATCTTATAACCTTGTAACTAATTATGAAGTTGTTGTTCCTTATGAAGTCATAGAAAATGATAACTTCACAAATAAATGTAAACTCATAAAAAGTTAAAGCTTAATAATTTTTGATTAGGCTTTATTTTTTTGTAACTTTATATGCAGTTGTGAGCTTGGCAATAGTGCCCAACTTGTTGAAGGCTTATGAGTTTGTAAAGTTTGCCAATAAATCGCAAGCTAATAAGGCAGTAAGCAAAAATTTCGGAGACGTTAAAAAATTTCAATGTTTGAGCGATGCGAGTTGACATGACCTAACCCAATTTACGTAGCAAATTGATGGTAGGTCAGTTCGCAAATTGGAGCTTGCGACAATTTGTGTTCTACTGCAAAAAAAGATATCTGCCGCTCGGGGTTGTTGGCAAAGGTCCCTGCCAGGTCGTTGAAGGTGTTGGGGGTGGCCCGGAGGGGGATGCCACGCAGGCACAAGCGGACCAATCGAAAGGTCACTCGTGCCCGTATGGGTATAACCCCCTCCAGAAAGGGAATAGTAAAGCTTTGCTTTACAAAAACTTCTTAAAGATTAAATCTTTACAATCAATCTAAAAGCGTTAGCTTTTAAAACTTTTTCTTTTCCCCTCTTTCAATGTTATAATTGACTTAGTATTTAATTGAGGTGTTCTATGTTATTTGATATAAATGAAAATTTGGGAGATTTTTTCTACGATGAGCCTATGAAGAACCACACTTCTTTTTGTGTTGGCGGTCCTGCTAAGCTTCTCATTAAGCCCAATGATGAAGTGGCTCTTGTGGAAATTTTAAAATCTATTAAAAAAAATAATTACAAATATTATATTCTTGGCAACTGCACTAACATCATTGTAAGGGACAAGGGTTTTGACGGTATTATCATCAAGCTTAAAAATAAGTTAAATGATGTTAAAAAAGTTTCTGACAAGGAAATTTATGCGGGGACTGGTGCCAGCATGAAAAAAATTAGCGAGTTCGCCATGGAAAATTCTCTTACCGGTCTTGAGTTTGCTCACGGTATTCCAGGCTCTCTTGGTGGTGCCGTTGTTATGAATGCTGGTGCCTATGACGGAGAGATTAAAAATGTTGTCAAGAGCGTGAGACTTCTTGATGAAGATTTAAAGGTTATTGAAGTTCCTGGTGATGAGATGAACTTTTCTTACAGGCATTCTCTTGTTCAAGAGAGGGACTTAATTGTCCTTGGTGCGACCTTCTCTCTTGAAGATGGAGATAAGAACGAAATAAGAGAAAAGTATGAGGATTTTGACCAAAGAAGGGCTGACAAGCAACCTCTTGATATGCCTTCTGCTGGTTCGACTTTTAAGAGGCCTACAGGTTATTTTGCAGGGAAATTAATTGACGATTCTGGCCTAAGAGGCTTTACCCACAAGGGGGCTGGCATTAGCGAAAAGCATTGTGGCTTCGTTGTAAATAAGAACAAGGCTACAGCCCGAGATGTACTTGAAACTATCGAAATAGTTCAAAAAGTTGTTCGCGATAAGTTTGGCGTGACTTTGGAGAGAGAAGTTAAAATTATTGGTGACTAAGTGTCTTTAAGTTGGTGATTAAATGGAAATTATAATTATTACTGGAATGAGTGGATCGGGCAAGTCCTATGCCCTTGATGTCTTTGAGGACCTTGGCTATTATGCCATGGATAATCTTGCGCCAGCCCTTTTGCCAAAGTTTTGTAACATTGCCCTTGATGCAAAGAGCAAGAATTTTGAAAAGGTAGCTGCTGTTGTAGACATGAGGAGTGGTGAACTTTTCAACGATTTTTATTCTGCCTACGAAGAGCTAAAGGGAATGAATTTAAAAATCAGGCTCTTGTTTCTCTATGCTGATATGGAAACTATTATTGCGAGATACAAGGAACTTAGAAGACCCCACCCTATGAATAGGTCCATTGTTGATGGTTATAATTTTGAGGAAGCAACTCTTTCAAAGATTAAGGAGAGTGCCGACTTTGTCATTGACACAACAGGACTTTCTACAAAAAATTTGAGGAAGCAACTTATGGCCTTTGTTTCTTATGACGAGAAGGACAACTTTGCCATTGAAGTCACAAGCTTTGGTTTTAAGTCTGGCATTTTAAAGGATGCAGACCTCGTATTTGACGTGAGGTTTTTGCCAAATCCTTTTTATATAAAAGAGCTTAAAGATTTAAATGGAAATACTGAAGAAGTTAGGGACTTTGTTATGAAGTGGGATGTCACAAGAGAATTTATAGATAAGACTATAGACCTCTTGAAGTTTTTGATTCCAAACTATATGGCTGAGCAAAAGAGGGTTCTTACAATTGGGATAGGTTGCACTGGAGGCTTTCACAGGTCTGTTGCCATAGCTGAAGAGATAGGCAGAATCCTCAAGGAAGAGTACAAGTCCACCTATGTAACCCACAGGGATATGGAGAAAAATTTATGGAAAAAAAGATAGCAGTCCTAGGTGGAGGTACAGGCATCTCCACTATTTTGCGTGGACTAAAAGATTTTACTACAAATATTTCTGCTGTTGTCTCTATGTCTGATGATGGTGGGGGAAGTGGAATCTTAAGAGAGGAACTAAATATTCTTCCACCAGGAGATGTGAGAAGGTGTCTTATAGCTCTTTCCAACACTGACAAGACCATGAGGGACTTGTTGAGCTACAGGTTTAAGTCAGGATCCTTAAAAGACCAAAATGTGGGAAATATTTTAATTGCAGCCCTCACTGATATTTTTGGGTCTTTTGACAAGGCTCTTCTTGAAATGTCTAGTGTCTTTAATGTAACAGGCAAGGTAATCCCAGTGACTCTTGATGAAACTCATCTTGTTGCAGAGTTCGAGTCCAAGGATAAGGTTGTGGGAGAGTCCTACATTCCAAAAATGTGCTACAGGCTAAACACAAAAATCAAAAAGATGTCTATGATTCCCCACTATCCAAGTGCGAATGAAGATGCACTTGAAGCAATTTTATCATCTGATATCGTTATAATTGGACCGGGATCTCTATACACTTCTATCATTCCAAATTTTTTAGTTGGAGGAATTAATGAAGCTCTAAGAGATACAAATGCCAGGGTTATTTATATTGCCAATGCCATGACCCAAAAGGGAGAAACAAAAAATTATTCCTTGAAGGACCACTTCGAGGCAATTTTAAAACACTCCAACTACGAATTTATTGATGAAGTCATAGCCAATGACCTTAGGGCAACAGATGAAATTTATCAATACTACTACAACAAGGACGAATCAAGTCCAATCTTTGCCACAGAAGAAGATAAAAAATATTTTAAGGAAAAGAATGTCTTGCTAACAGAGGGCGAGTTCATAGAAATTAAGGACGGCTTTATTAGGCATGACGGCGACAAGATAGGGGCCAGCATTTTTAGAAGTCCTTTCTTGTAAAAAAAATTTAAAGATGTTATTATTTATTTGTTATAAAGGAGGATACAATGAGGAAATATAGAAAGACAGAACATATAGAAAATTTTCTTCGATCAACTTATGTTGGCGACCCACTTTTTTCTGATATCTTTTTGTACAATGACTCTCTCCCAGAGATAAATTATGATGAAATTGATACAAGCCTTAATTTTTTAGATAAGAAAGTAAAATTTCCATTGATGATAAATGCCATGACTGGTGGCTCAAGTCTTTCAGAGGAAATAAATAGATCTCTTGCAAATGTGGCAGTGGAGTACGACCTTCCTATGGCTGTGGGATCACAAACTATTGCTCTAGAAGACGAAGACTCAAGAAAGTCCTTTGAAATTGTAAGAGAAATAATAAAAGATGGAGTTGTAATCTCAAACCTATCTGGATTTGCTAGTACTGAAGATGCAAAGTTAGCAGTTGACCTCTTAAGGGCAGATGCAATTCAAATCCACTTAAACCCAGCCCAAGAACTTGTACAAGTTGAAGGGGAGAGAAACTTTCGTGGAATTTTAAATAACATAGAAAAAATTGTAAAGACTTCTGAAGTCCCTGTAATCGTAAAAGAAGTTGGCTTTGGAATGTCACAAAAAACTGTGAAGAAACTTCACGACGTTGGAGTTAAGTATGTAGATATATCTGGTTACGGTGGCTCAAACTTTTTCGAAATTGAAAACCTAAGAGAACCTAATGCAGATATCTCAGATTTATTTTCTTGGGGAATTCCAACAGCCTTAAGTTTAATTGAAGCAAAGAAACTTGCCTACGATGATATGTTTTTAATAGCATCAGGTGGAATAAAAACTTCTGTGGATCTAATAAAGAGTCTTTGTCTTGGAGCAGATATGACAGCAATTAGCGGCGAAATTCTTTCCTACATTATTCGTGGTGGATACGAATACACCTTAAGATACATTGACGGACTAATGGAAAAGACAAAGGCACTTATGATGTTAAATGGAGTAAGAAATATTTCTGAACTTCAAAAAGTTGACTACAAGGTAACTGGAAAGCTAAGAGAATTGTTGGAGGACTAAATGAAATTTATAAAAAAAGAAGAATTTAAAGATTCAAATTGGTCTGCAGGTGTTACAACAGAAGTTTTCATCTATCCAGAAGGAGCAAGTGTTGGCGAAAAGAACTTTGACTTTAGAATTTCAACAGCAACTTGCAAGGACAAGGAATCAGTTTACACACCCTACACAGGTTTTTACAGATACATCACACCAATTGACAATGTGATGGACATTGAAAGTGATGGAAATAAATTTAAATTAAATCCCTTTGAAGTTTTATTTTTTGACGGAGATCACTCCACAAAATCATCAGGCGATGTTAGAGACTTCAACCTAATTTATAAGAAGGGACAAGAAGCCAAGATGTTCTCCTTAAATATAAATAATTTTGACTTTAAGGCAGACAAGAGGGCAGTGATTTTTAATTACGATTCAGAATTAAGGGTCCAAGGTAAAGTCTTTGAAAAATTCTCAGCCATCTATTTAGAAGAAGAGAAAATAAAAATAGAAGGTCAAGGGAAAATAATAATTTGCGAATTTTAAAATTTTACAAAAAAAGAAACTGTGAGCCAATCACAGTTTTTTTGATGCAAATTTTTATTTAGTTTCTCACTAGTAAGTGGTCGCCTACGAGGGCAGTCTTAAAGGTCTTGTAAAAGTCTTCATCGAGATAGGTTTCGTATGCCTTGTCATGGAGCTTTTGGCAAATATCTTTCGTAATTTCATATTTAAGTCCAAAGCCAAGAGCTGCTAGAAAGTCCTCTTCACTTGATCCTCTTCCAGCCTTTAATCTTTCTTCAAGATTTTCTAATTCTATAAACTTTTTGTTGCCTAGGTCTGTCATCTTGGAGAAGGATTTGATTAGGTAGGCGTAAAAGAAAAGTGAGAGGACTATGCTTGCGATTCCAAAAAATCTTTCGTTGTAAACTGTCACAATCCCCACAAAAAATAAAATTGAATAAACTACAAAGGCTATAAAAATCTTAAATGTATTTTTTTCTCTTGTGTATAGTCTCTTCTTCATCATTTCATCTTCTAGGAAGTAGATAAAGTCGTTGAACTTCTTGTTGTAGTTATCTGCTTCAGTCCTTCTCAGCTTATCCATTTGTCTTGTGGAAATTGAAGCTCCATCCTCAAGGGAAAAGAGAGTTTCAAAAAGTTTTTTCTCTCCAAGGCTAAGTCCTGACTCTTTTAAGTTCTTCAATATATATTCAACTTTTTCTTCTCCTCGCTTGTTCTTATAAATATTTTTTTCAATCTCAATATTCCCATGAGCCTTGGCTCTTAGGATCATAGCGATGATGGGGTTGTAGATAAAGTTTGGGCCCTTGTAGAGGTAGGCCTTTTCATAATAATTTAAAGCCACATCGTCATCGCTTTCATATGCTTTTTTCTTGTTGAGAAGGTAAAACATAAAGAAGGATAGGATAATAATCAAGACATTTATAATAAAAAAGTATGTAGTTGAAAAGTTCATTTTTAATTCCATTTAATCACCTATCTCTATTATATACAAAAATATATTTTTGGGTATAATAAGAATTGGAGGGATAGAATGTACGATATTATAATAATTGGTGGAGGTCCAGCAGGTTTAACTGCAGGTCTTTATGCAGCAAGAAGTAAAAAGAAAACTTTAATCATAGAAAAGGGCATTGAAGGCGGTCAAATCGCCGAAACAACTCAAGTGGAAAACTATCCAGGCATTGACTCTATAGATGGTGTTGAACTTGGCAAGAGAATGGCAAACCAAGCTAAGAAGTTTGGCGCAGAAATCATCATGGACCAAGTTGAAGATATGGAACTTGATGGAGAAGTGAAAAAAATCAAGGGCTATGTTGACTCTTATGAAGCTAAGGCAGTTATTATTGCAACTGGTGCATCTCCAAGAGAGATTGGCGCACCTGGAGAAAAGGAATACAAGGGACGTGGCGTAAGCTATTGTTCAACTTGTGACGCAGCTTTCTATGAAGATGAAGTTGTCTATGTAGTTGGCGGTGGCGACTCTGCTGTTCAGGAAGCACTTTTCATAACAAACTTTGCAAAGAAGGTTTACATCATCCACAGAAGAGATGAGCTTAGGGCTTCAAAGGTTCTTCAAGAGCAAGCCTTTAACAACGACAAAATTGATTTTATCTGGAACACAACTGTTAAGGAAATCAAGGGCGATAAGATTGTAAATGAAATGATTCTTCACGACACTAAGACAGGCGAAGAGAGATCAATTAAGTCTGATGAACCTTTCGGAATTTTTGTATTTATTGGTTATATCCCAAGTACAGAAATGTTCAAGGGCAAGGTAGAATTAACAGATGATGGCTACATTAAGACTGATGATGAAATGAGGACTAATGTGCCAGGGGTTTTTGCAGCTGGAGATATTAGGAAGAAGACTGTTCGTCAAGTTGTAAACGCAGCAGGCGATGGTGCAGTTGCAGCTACGAATGCTCAAAAATATATTGACGAAGCTGAAGGAAATCTTTACGAAGGTTTTAAAGAAAATTAAAAATTGTTATGCAATAAAAAAGCATTGGTTGAGTTCAGAGTTCAATCAATGCTTTTATTTTTATGAAATTTTATTTTCTTGGGTCCAGTCAACCTTTATTGTGTAGCCAATAATTAAGATGACCCCAATAAGCCAGGAGATTGGGTAAAGTCTGTAGACATTTTCTATAGTGTGATAATGTGGGATGACAAACTTCGCTGCCATTATCCTAAATAAACAAAGTGACAACAAGAGAATTATCATTGGTGGAATAGTTTTTCCAGTTCCCCTCACTGTACCTGCAAGTGAGTGCAAGATGGCAAGCAAGAAGTAGAAGGGACATAAGAATCTGCTTGCAAGGACACCAGCCTCTATTACTCTTGCATCCTTGGTGAAGAGGCCAATTAGTTTTGGTGAAAAATGGTAAAGGAGACTGCCACTTATGAGAGTATAAAGGACCGTCATTATGAGAGTGGTCCACATGCCCTTCTTGATCCTTTCCATTTGTCCTGCTCCATAATTTTGTCCAACGAAAGTTGTAATTGCCATGCTAAGACTTAGGACGGGCAAGATGTTAAAGCCGTCGATTTTAATAAAGGCACCAAAGCCTGCCATGGGTAGGGCACCGAAGACATTGACAGAGGACTGCATAATCACGTTGGAAAGAGAAATAACTGTGTTTTGAATAGCAGTTGGGATTCCAACTTTTAAAATCCTAAGAGCCATGTCCTTGTGAATTTTTAATTTTGAAAGACGGACCTTGTAAATTTCTGGCACCCTAATTAAAAATATGAGGGCAAGTAGGGCTGAAAGGGCCTGACTAATATTTGTTGCAATAGCGGCCCCTTCAACTCCAAGTCCGAAGCTTTTAATAAATAAAAAGTCCAAGATAACATTAGTAGCAGAAGCAATGCCAAGATACAAGAGGGACCTCTTTGAATTCCCCACAGCATTTAAGATGCCTGCTTCCATGTTGTAAATAATATTGAAGACCAGGCCAAAGGAAAAAATTCTAAGATAAGTAATGGACTCTTCCATAACTTCTGCTGGCGTATCCATTTGGTTCAAGAGCCAAGGAGCGAATACATATCCCATAAGAGAAATTAAAAGTCCAAGAAGAAGAGCTATGGAAAGAGAAGTGTGGACGGCAAGTTTCATTTCCTTTTGATTGGCTCCACCCATAGATTGAGAAACTAAAATTCCACAACCCACAGCAATCCCTTGACTAAAAGAAATCAAGAGATTAATAAGAGGAGTGCTTGACCCAACTGCTGCCAAGGCATACCTTCCGAGGTAATTGCCAACAATCATAGAGTCGATGGTGTTGTAGGTTTGTTGGAGAATATTTCCAAGAATTAAGGGAAGGGAGAAGAACAAGATTGTCTTCCAAATAGATCCCGAAGTCATTAAATTTTTTTCAACATTTGATATTGATTTGCTTTTCAATTTTATATCATCCCAAATAAATTTCTTTATAGTTATAAGTTCATTAATAAGTAATATTGTACTTTAAATAGAAAGAAATTACAAAATTGGATTAAAGGGAATAAAAGAATTATACTTTTATAAGTAATATTTATAATCAAAATATAAACTATTTGCTTATGAAGAAAAATAAAATTTTTATCAATTGTGTCAAAATTTTTACACTTGATATATTAACTGTAAGTATTATAATAGATTGTGAACTTTTTAACTAAGATGGGATTGTATGAACAGAACTTTAAATTTATGTGAACAATTTTATAAGTCAAAGGAGATTTCTTTTGAAGATTTTTCTTACCTAATGAGGTTAAGGGGTGAGGAGGCTGAGGTCCTTCATGCCTTTGCAAGAAATTTGGCGGTAAAAAATTTTGGAAATGAAATTTACATAAGGGGACTAATAGAAATTTCCACCTACTGCAAAAATAATTGCTACTATTGTGGGCTTAGGTTGGCAAATAAAAATGCCAAGAGGGTGAGGCTTAGCAAAGAAGAAATTTTAGAACTTGCAGGTCACTCTGTGGACTTGGGAATAAAGACTATTGTCATGCAGGGTGGCGAAGATGACTTTTATAGTCTTGAATACTTGAAGGAAATTATTGGCGAAATCAAAGAAAAATTTCCTGATGTTGCCATAACACTTTCTCTTGGTGAAAGAGATTTTAAGGATTTTGAAGTTCTTAAAAATATGGGGGCAGACAGGTATCTCTTGCGTCATGAAACTTATTCAAAGTCCCATTATGAAAGGCTTCACCCAAACTCTATGAAGTTTCAACACAGGATAGATTCAATTTTCAAATTAAAGGCTCTGGGTTTTCAAACTGGCTGTGGCATGATGGTGGGCTCTCCCTATCAAAAGCTTGAAAATTTATATGAAGATTTAAAATTTATCGTAAAGTTAAAGCCTGAGATGGTGGGGATTGGGCCCTTCATACCCCAGCATGACACACCCTTTAGGGACTTTCCTAGAGGCAAGTTAGATGATGTCCTTAATATTTTATCTATTGTAAGGATTGCAGATGAGAAACTTCTCTTGCCATCGACAACTGCCCTTGGCAGCATTGATGACTTTGGACGAGAGAAGGGTATCTTAGCGGGTGCCAATGTTTTGATGCCCAATGTTGGAGCAGAAAAACTTAGGAAAAATTATAAGCTTTACGATAATAAAATTGGTACAGAAGTTAAAAATTCTGATGACTTTATGGGCCTAGAAGAAAAGCTAAGGAAGATTGGATATAGGATCTCCAGATCAAGAGGAGATTATAAGTGAGGATAAAGGAAGAAGGAAGACAGTGTATAAGGTAGATTCAAAAATTGCAGAAGAATTTATAAACCATCAAGAGATTCTCGATACTCTTGACTATGCAGAAAAAAATAAAAATAACAAGGACTTGTTAGATGAGGTTATTGAAAAGGCGAAGAAGGAAAAGGGACTAAGCCACAGGGAGGCTGCCCTAATTTTACTAGCTGAAGACAAGCACTACCAAGGTGAAATTTATAAGCTTGCTAAGAAGATAAAGGAAGACCACTACGGTAATAGGATTGTTTTATTTGCGCCTCTTTATCTTTCAAACTACTGCGTAAATGGTTGCGTTTATTGCCCTTACCATGCAAAGAACAAATCCATAAGAAGGAAAAAATTATCTCAAGAAGAAATTAGAAATGAAGTAATTGCCCTTCAAGATATGGGTCACAAGAGACTTGCTATTGAACTTGGAGAAGACCCTGTAATCAATACAATGGAATATATCTTAGAATCCATAAAGACAATTTATTCTATTAAGCATAAAAATGGACAAATAAGAAGGGTCAACATTAATATTGCTGCAACAACAGTTGAAAATTATAAAAAATTAAAGGATGCAGAAATTGGAACCTACATCCTCTTCCAAGAAACCTACAACAAGAAGTCCTATGAAGAACTTCACCCAACAGGACCAAAGCACAATTATGCCTACCATACTGAAGCCATGGATAGGGCAATGGAAGCAGGCATCGACGACGTTGGTGTTGGAGTTTTGTTTGGACTTGAAACTTATAAGTACGAGTTAGTTGGTCTTTTAATGCACGCAGAGCACCTAGAGGCAAGATTTGGGGTTGGACCTCACACTATTTCTGTTCCTAGGATCCAACCTGCTGATGACATTGACCCAGGCGACTTTAAAAACGAACTTGCTGATGACATTTTTGAAAAACTTATTGCCCTAATCAGGGTTTCTGTGCCTTACACTGGCATGATTATTTCAACAAGAGAGTCACAAAGGGTTAGAGAACGTGCCCTTGAACTTGGGGTAAGTCAAATCTCTGGTGGATCAAGAACTTCTGTTGGTGGTTACGTTGAAGAAGAAAAGAAAGAAGACAACTCTGCACAATTTGACGTCGCAGACCACAGGACACTTGAAGAAGTTATAGACTGGCTAATAGAACTAGGATACATTCCAAGTTTTTGCACAGCATGTTATAGGGCGGGAAGGACTGGCGACAGGTTCATGCAACTTTGCAAGTCAGGACAAATTTTAAATTGTTGTCAACCAAATGCCCTTATGACTTTGAAGGAATATATGTTAGATTATGGAAACGAAAAGACGAGAGAACTTAGCGAAGACTTAATCGCAAAGGAACTTGAAAAAATTCCTAATGAAGTTGTGAAGAAGAAGGCAAAAGAATATATCTACGAAATGGAAAAAGTTGGAAAGAGAGATTTTAGATTTTAATGGAACTTAACAAAACTAATTCTGGGAACAGGATACACATTGGATTTTTTGGCAAGGTAAATTCGGGCAAGAGCTCAATAATAAATGAATTTTCAGGCCGAGATATCTCTATCGTTTCAAACCAAGAGGGGACAACAACAGATCCAGTTTACAAGTCCATGGAGATAAAAAGCTTGGGACCCTGTCTTCTAATGGACACGCCGGGTATAGGCGACGAAACAGCCCTTGGACAAAAGAGGATGAAGAGGACCGATGAAGTAATTTCAAAAACTGACATAGGAGTCCTAGTTGTATCAGATACCCAAACAGAAGCTGAAAGGGAAATGTTAAAAAAATTTAAGGACACTCCCATTCTTGTTTTAATAAATAAAATTGACATCTTGTCAGAAGATGAAATAAAAAAAATAAGAGAGGACTTCTCATCTTATAAGACAATAGAAGTTTCTGCTGCTAAAAAAATTGGTTTTGATAAACTCTTAGAAGAACTTTTGAAGTTCACGCCAAAGAAAGAAGAAAGACTTTTTGATGGAATGGTGGAAGAAAAAGACCTAATTTTATTAGTAATCCCACAGGATATTGCTGCACCAAAAAATAGGCTTATCCTTCCACAAGTTCAAGCAATTCGTGAACTCCTTGATAGGAATGCTCTAGTTTCTATGGTGAAGCTAGAAGAACTTACAGACATCCTAGGACTTTTAAATAAAAAACCAGACCTAATAGTTGCAGACTCATCTGTCTTCTTAGAAGTTTATGAAAAAATACCAAGAGATGTTAAGCTTACATCCTTTTCAGTCCTATTTGCAAAACTAAAGGGAGATATTGACGAATACGTTAGGGGAGTGGAGGCTCTTAAAAAGATAAATGAGAACTCAAAAATATTAATAGCGGAGTGTTGTACTCATGCCCCAGCAGAAGAAGACATTGGAAGGATAAAAATTCCAAATATGATAAGAAAGAAAGTTGGTCAAGGTCTGCAAGTTGACGTGACCTCAGGCTCAGTCTTCCCAGAAAATATTTCTGACTACGACCTTATAATCCAATGCGGTGGCTGCATGCTAAATGCAAAAAACATTAGAAGTAGAATCGAAAACGCAAAAGGAAAAAGCATCCCAATAACAAACTACGGAATAGTAATAGCATATTTCAAAGGGATACTTGATAAAATAAATTATTAAAAAATTGAATATGAATTATAAAAGAGCTGTGTCACCGCAGCTTTTTTTATTTGATGTTATAAGATAAGCTATCGAAAAATATAATTTAATGAGTTATAATATAAATAGAGTCAACAGTCTATTTATGATTCTTTCTTAATAAGGGCTTAAAGAATTTAAGCACCGTCTAAAACTTTTCTTGCGATTCAGCAAATTTTTCATTTTTATATTTTTTGGATAATTGTCTTTATTTTTACTAGTAAGATTTTTATCTGTGGTTAGCTAAAATAATTTATTTATTTTTAATTTCAATCTGTATTTAAATGCAGAAATTTTTAGAGTAAATAAATTTGGATTATTTAAGGAGTATTAATTTTGAATAAAAATTTAAAAAGTATTTTGGATGATGCGTTTAAAGACAAATTCTATTTTTTACCAGATGATAATAGGTATGCAAAAATTGGGCATGGATATTTCTGGATTAATGAAGGTAAAGTTGAACAGCATCAACCATATATAGATATTGTCTTTGGTGATATCTATGCCATAGAAATAAGCGAAGAAGAGTTTTATGAAGCCTTAGAAAAAAGCAAAAAGAAAGTAAAGGGATACAAGTAATGATTGATTTACTAAGGGCATTTTTTATTGCAGCAAGAGCTCACAAGGGACAAAGAGATAAGGGTGGCAAGCCCTACATCTTTCATCCCCTTAATGTCTCTTTAAATGTTAAGGGGAAAGACGAGAAAATTGTTGCCTTACTTCACGACGTGATTGAAGACACATCCTATACTATTGATGATTTAAAATTTTTGACAGAAGATCAAAGAGAGGCTCTTTTGCTTTTAACTCATGATAAAGACAAACCCTACATGACATACATTGAGGCAATCAAGAAAAATAAAATTGCAAGCAGGGTCAAGCTTGCTGATCTTGATCAAAATATGAAATTAAAAAGACTAAAGACAGTTACAGAAAAAGATTTGGAGAGATTGGAAAAGTACAAGAGAGCAAAAGACTTATTAATTGAGGGGTTGGTAAAAAATGAATAGGGAATACCTCCTAATTAGAATTGCAGGTGGAGACACAAGTGCCAAGGCAAATAACATTGTCCTAGCACCAGAAGATAAAAAGGCTATAGAATGGTATAGGGCAGAAGCTGAAAAGGCAGAAAGGGAAGGTAGAAGTATTGTCTTTTATGCACCCGATGAGGATTGATTATAATGAAATAAAAAGAGAAAAAATTTTTTTAAAAGTACCCCAGACATAATGAACTGACCCCCAAAAGTTGGACTAACAAAC
>NZ_KQ960209.1:0-22301 GCF_001553125.1 Peptoniphilus sp. DNF00840 | reverse complement strand
GGTATTAGGTCCAACTTTATGGGGTCACCACATTATGAAACTGGGGTTTGTTATGAATCCCAGTTTAATTTTTATAGGTATTTATGAGAAGGATAATTAGAATAATTTTATTGCCAGTAAGATTAGTATTGAGTTTGCTCATAGACTTTTTAACTTTTATATTAACTTCAAAATCTAAGGCGTTAAAAATAAGAATATAAAAAACTAATTATAGGATTGAATATAGAAATAAACGATAGAAAGTAAAAATCTATCGTTTTTTTTAGTTTAAGAAATTATTTTGAAAAGCAAAGTATGCTTGACAAAAAAAGCAAAGCAAGCTATACTATATATGTAAAGCGAGCTTGCTATTGGAGGAGGAAAATGAAAAATACAATTTCTCAATTAAGAAAACAGCGTAAAATAACTCAAGAAGAATTGGCAAATGAAGTTGGAGTAACAAGACAAACCATAACTTCCATTGAAACTGGAAAATATATAGCGTCCCTGCCGTTGGCTTTTAAAATTGCTAAGTTTTTTGATATTAGTATTGAAGAAATATTTAGTATAGAGGAGGATGATTAATATGAACAAATTAGAAAAATACAAAAAAGAAATAGGATTTAGAATTAGTATTTTTGTCTTATTATGTATAGTTGCCTTACTCGCAGTTATTATTGGAAATTTTTACTTAAAATATAAATTTCCATTAAAAGTAGATGTGACAGATTATGTAGTAGGATTTTTTACTGGACTTGAACTTGTATCTGTATTCTACATGTCAATGCTTACTAGAGCATATAGAAATAGAGATATATTGGAAAAAATGTATACTAAAGAAACAGATGAAAGAGTGATCTTAATAAAGATGAAGTCAGGAGCAAATATAATACCTATATTTTCAATGGTTATTGTAATAGTTTCTTTAATTGTAGCATATGTAAGTTATGAAGCCTTTTTAGCGTTAATGATAGTTGCATTTGTACAAATAGTATTTTCTAAATTATTAAAAGTATATTGGTCAAAAAAGATTTAAAAATATAATAGTAAATGTATTAGGCGATAGAAATTAAAAAGTCTATCGTCTTTTTTGCGGACTTTTTTATGGGTCAGGTGCTAACAAGCTTTAAGGACTTAGTAAAAGTTTGTGACTTGATAAAAATTTATAAGTTAATAGAAATTTATAAAGCAAGAATTATTAACAAGTTCGTAAAAGTTTACAAGTTAGTAATGTTTTGTGACCTAATAAAAGTTTGCAAGTTAATAAAAATTTACAAGTTCATAAAAACTTACAGCTTAATGAAAACTTATGACTTAAGAAAAATTATATTTTTATTTATATTCATAAAGCTTTCCTTAAACTTCAACTCTCAACAATTTATGGTATAATTTAAGTGATAATTTGACGTAATAAATCGAAAATAAGAGGTGTAATGTGAAAAAAACTATTAGAGATTTTGATTTTAATGATAAAACTGCCCTTGTTAGGGTGGACTTTAACGTTCCCTTAAAGGATGGCAAGGTTACCGGCGACGACAGAATTATTAAGGCAATCCCAACTATTGATTACTTAATAGAACAAGGTGCTAAAGTTGTCCTAATGAGCCACCTTGGTAGACCTAAGGGAGAATACAAGGAAGACCTATCCCTTGAACCAGTTGCAAAAAGAGCTTCAGAACTTTTAAAGAAGGATGTAAAATTCCTTCCTTCTAAAGAAGTTGTAGATGATGAAGTTGTAAATCAAGTTAAGGAATTAGAAAAAGGTCAAGTTGCCCTACTTGAAAATTTAAGATTTGTTAAGGGCGAAGAAAAAAACGATAAGGACTTTGCAAAGAAGCTTGCATCTCTTGGGGACATCTTTGTAAATGATGCCTTTGGAACTGCCCACAGGGCTCACGCATCAAATGTTGGTGTGACAGAATTTCTACCATCATGTGTAGGTCTTCTAGTTGAAAAGGAAATTAAATACTTTGAAGATGCTTTAAAAAATCCAGAAAAACCTTTTGCAGCAATCCTTGGTGGATCAAAGGTATCTGACAAGATAGGGGTAATCGAAAACCTACTAGAAAAAGTTGACTTCCTAGTAATTGTTGGTGCCATGGCAAATACCTTCCTAAAGTCCAAGGGACTTGAAGTTGGAAAGTCTCTTGTAGAAGATGACAAGCTAGACCTTGCGAGAGAAATTATGGCAAAGGCAGCAGAAAATCATGTTGAAATAATTCTTCCGAAGGACGTGATCGTTGCTCCTGAATTATCTGATGATGCAAAGGGAACTTTAAAAGACGTGGAAGATGTTGGTCAAGATGATATGATTCTTGACATTGGAAGAGAAAGTCTAAAGGACATTGAAGGTTCACTTTCTAAGGCAAAGACTGTAGTCTTAAATGGACCTTGTGGAGTTTTTGAAATTGAAGAATTTTCTCACGGAACTGTTGCACTTGCAAAAATTTTGGCTAAGCTTGATGCCACTGTAATTGTTGGTGGTGGTGACTCAGTAGCTGCTGTTGAAAAGGCAGGAGTTGCAGACAAGTTAACTCACATCTCAACTGGTGGTGGAGCAAGTCTTGAAATGCTTGAAGGAAAAAAACTTCCAGGTATCGAGGCAGTTGAAGAAGCATGAGAAGAAAATACATTTGTGGGAATTGGAAGATGAATAAGACATCTTCTGATGCCCTTGAATTTGCAAAAGAAATAAATAAATTTGAATTTAATGAGGTGGACGTCCTTCTTGCACCAAGCTTTGTGGCTCTAGAAAGTTTAAGAAAAAATTTAAAAGATAAAATAAAAGTGGCTGGGCAAAATGTTTCTCAGTTTGATGAGGGAGCTTACACTGGCGAAGTTTCAACTTCTATGCTAAAAGATATAGGCGTAGATTATGTAATAATTGGTCACTCTGAAAGACGTGAAAAGTTTTTGGAAAGTGATGAGATTGTAAACTCCAAGGTAAAAAAGGCTCTTGAAGATGGTCTATCAGTAATTCTTTGCCTAGGTGAATCTCTTGAAATAAAAGAAGAGGGCAATGAAGTTGACTTTGTAAGAGAAGAACTTTTAAATTCTCTTGATGGAGTTAAAGACATAGAAAAGGTTACCCTTGCTTACGAACCTATTTGGGCAATTGGAACTGGAAAAACTTGCTTATCAGAAGATGCAGAAATCATGTGCAGGGAAATAAGAAAGGTAATTGATGAAAAATACGGAGAGATTTCTCAAAAGACGAGGATCCTTTATGGTGGATCTGTTAAGCCATCTAATGCGGGAGAAATTTTATCCATGGAAAATATTGATGGAGTCCTAGTTGGTGGTGCAAGCCTAAAGGCTAGTGACTTTATTGAAATAATAAAAGTTGGTGAAAATCTATGAAACCAACAATGTTAATAATCCTAGATGGATTCGGAATAAATGAAAGCAAAATTGGCAACGCAGTTAAACTTGCCAAGACTCCTGTTCTTGATGAACTTTATAAAACTTGGCCTCATACAGAAATTTATGCCAGCGAAGAATATGTTGGCTTGCCTCATGGACAAATGGGAAACTCTGAAGTTGGCCACTTAAACATTGGAGCAGGTAGAGTTATTTACCAAAATTTGACAAAAATTACTGAGTCAATTAAGTCAGGAGAATTTTTCGAAAATCCTGAATTTAAAAGGGCAATAGACAATGCCAAGAAAAATAATTCAAGCCTTCACCTCATTGGACTTGTATCCAAGGGAGGAGTTCACTCACACCTTGACCACTTAAAGGCCTTAATAAAACTCATGAAGGAAGAGGGAATAGAAAAGACTTATATCCATGCTATTACAGATGGACGTGATGTTTCCCCTCACGCAGCCCTTGATGATATAAAAGAACTTCAAGAAGAAATAAAAAAAGTTGGAAATGGAAAAATTGCCACAATTTCTGGCAGATACTATGCCATGGATCGTGATAAGAGATGGGAAAGAACTAAAAAATACTATGATAACTTAGTAAGTGATGTGAACTTCACTGAAGAAGACATCCTTTCCTATATAAAGTCATCTTATGATAAAGATGTCACAGATGAATTTTTAGAACCTGCTAAATTTATAAAAGATTCTGAAATTAAAGATAAGGACTCAGTAATTATTTTTAACTTTAGACCAGATAGGGTTAGACAAATTACAAGAGCCCTTGTTGATGATGACTTCACAGGATTTGAAAGAGAAAAAATAAACACAGTCCTTGTTACAATGACAGAATACGACAAGGAAATAAAAAATAAATTTGTTGCCTTTAAGGACGAAATTCCAAAGGATACCTTGGGAGAAGTTCTTGAAAAAAATAAAATCAAGCAACTTAGGATTGCAGAGACAGAAAAGTATGCCCACGTTACATTTTTCTTTAACGGTGGACGTGAAAAACCCTTTGAGGGCGAGGACAGGATCCTAGTTCCATCTCCAAAGGTTGCAACCTATGACTTGAAGCCAGAAATGTCTGCAAATGAAGTTACTGATAAGGTTGTTGAAAGTTTGGAAAAGGACAAGTACGGCCTAATAATTTTAAACTTTGCAAACCCTGATATGGTTGGTCACACTGGAGACTTACAAGCTGCTATAAAGGCAGTTGAAACTGTGGACCATGACCTTGGAAGAATTTTAAAGGTCTTAAAAGAAAAGGACGGGGCAGCAATAATAACTGCAGATCATGGAAACTGTGAATATATGATTGATGATGAAGGCAATGTTGTTACAAGCCACAGCACAAATCTTGTCCCCCTATTTTTATTTAATAGGGATGAAAAATTAAGATCAGGCGGAGCCCTTTGCGACTTGTCACCAACAATTTTAAAAATTATGGGCTTAGAACAGCCAGAACTTATGACTGGCAAGTCTTTGTTTTAATAGAATTTACTAGAAATTTATTTTAAATTTAGGAGGAATTATGAGTTTAATTGATTACGTTTATGCGAGAGAAGTCCTTGATTCAAGGGGAAACCCAACAGTTGAAGTAGAAGTTGGAACACTTAACGGTGGTTTTGGTTCTGCAATTGTACCAAGTGGTGCATCAACTGGTATCCACGAAGCTGTAGAACTTCGTGACGGCGAAGATAGATACAATGGCAAGGGAGTTGAAAAGGCAGTTGAAAATGTAAATGAAAAAATTGCCGAAGAATTAATTTGCTTTGATTGCTTTGACCAACTTGGCATTGACAAGATGCTTATTGAACTTGATGGAAGTGAAAACAAGGGTAATCTTGGAGCCAATGCAATCCTTGGTGTATCAATAGCAGTTGCAAGAGCAGCAGCAAACGAAGCTGGACTTCCACTTTACCAATACCTTGGTGGAGTAAATGCAAAGACTATGCCAATCCCAATGATGAATATAATCAATGGTGGCGAACACGCTGACAACAACGTAGACATCCAAGAATTTATGATAATGCCAATAGGAGCAAAGACTTTTAAAGAAGCTTTGAGAATGGGTGCAGAAGTTTACCACGCACTAAAAAAAGTTTTAAAGGACAAGGGACTTTCAACTGGTGTTGGCGATGAAGGTGGTTTTGCACCAAATCTTGAATCCAACAAAAAAGCCTTTGATTGCATACTTGAGGCTGTAAAATCAGCAGGATACCAAGCAGGCAAGGACATTGTACTTGCAATTGATGCTGCAGCTTCAGAATTTTATGACGAGGACAAGAAAAAATATATTCTTGCAGGAGAAGGTCGTGAGTTTACATCAGAAGAACTTTCAAAATTCTATGAAGAATTAGTAAATGAATATCCAATCTATTCCATAGAAGACGGACTTGCCGAAGACGACTGGGAAGGCTGGAAGCACTTGACAGACCTACTTGGAAACAGGGTTCAATTAGTTGGCGACGACTTTTTCGTAACAAACACAAAGAGACTTCAAGAAGGAATTGAAAAGGAGTCAGCAAACTCAATCCTAATTAAGCTAAACCAAATTGGAACAATCACAGAAACTCTTGACTCTATAGAACTTGCAAAGAGGCACAACTACACTGCAATTATTTCTCACAGATCAGGAGAAAGTGAAGATTCAACAATAGCAGACCTTGCAGTTGCAACTAACGCTGGCTTTATAAAAACTGGAGCACCAGCAAGATCTGAAAGAGTTGCAAAATACAACGAGCTTCTAAGAATTGAAGACGAACTAGGCGACTTAGCAATTTATCCAGGCTTTGCTGCCTTCTATAACATTGATAGAAAATGAAAATTTATTTTATAAGACATGGCGAAGCAGAAATTTATGCTGAAGATGACTTTAAGAGAAAGTTGACAACAATAGGAAGAGTCAAGTTAGAAAATTCCTTTAAGGCCTTTGCCAATAGGTTGGAAGACAAGAGGTCCTATAAGATTTACTCTTCACCTCTTGAAAGGGCAAAGGAAACTGCAGAGATTTTGGCAAAATATTTAGACTCCGACTTTGAGGTCAAGGACTACCTTGCAGGTGGAAGGATAAGAGATATTTTAAAAACTCTAGACCCAGATGGAAATTATATCTTGGTATCTCACGAGCCCTTTATATCAAATTGGATTTACCAACTAACTGGCGAGATGAAAATTATATCAAGGGGCAGCATAAATTTTGTGGAGATAAATCCACAGGAATTTGCAGAATAAAAAATAAATATTTTGAAATCTTAATCCTCTTTTGTTATTCTTAATGAGAGAGGATTAAATTATTTTAGGAGGAAAAATGAATAAGAAAATTATACTAGCATCAGTAGCTCTTTTATCACTAACATTAGTTGGATGTGGAGCAAAGAAGGATGCAAAAGAAAACGCAGCTAAAGAAAACAAGGCAAAGGTAGAAGCAACAAATAATGCAAAGAAAGCTGATGAAGCTGTAGCATTAAAAGACGGAACTTACACAGGCAAATCATCAGAAGATGATTACGGTGGACACATAGAAGTTACAATTACAGTAGCTGATGGAAAAATCTCTGAAACTGTAGTTAAGAATCTTCAAAAAGACGGAAGTGAAAAGGGAGAAGACTACGGTAAAGAAGCTGGCGAAGAAGGACACAAGACAGCACAAATGACACTTGAAGCTTCACAAACTTACGGAAAAGAATTAACAGAAAAGGGTTCAGTAGAAAAAGTTGAAGCAGTAAGTGGCGCAACACAATCCTACAACCAATTCGTAGAAGCAGCAAATGATGCAATCAACCAAGCAAAATAATTTTTAAAAATTAAAAGATTTTAAATCACAAGCACTGGCAAAAGCTGGTGCTTTTTTGTTGGGAAGATTTAAAAGAGCCCAAAATGATTAAGAATTCTTTTAAAAACTAAAGTGTGATAGAATTTGTTTACAAGATTGTGTTAGGTGATTAAATGAAAAAAATATTATTAATAGAAGACGATGAAATTTTATCGAGAGGGATTGAGTCCTACTTATCAAAAAATGATTTTGAAGTGGAAACTTGTAAAAGCTTTGAAGAAGCAAAGATAAAAATAAATAATTCTTTTGACTTGGCAATCTTAGATATAAATTTGCCTGATAAAGATGGGATCGGTTTGTTGAAGACTTTGCGAGAAAATGATGTTAGAGTAATAATCACAACAGTAAAAAATGATGAGAAATTTATCGTGAGAGCCCTAGACAATGGAGCTGATGATTATATTACAAAACCCTTTAAGCTTTCTATTTTAAGAGCTAGGATTGATAAAACTCTTAGAACTGCTCTTGTTAAGGATGATTTTATTAGTTTCAAGGACTTGAGTCTAAATAATAATGAAGGAAGCTTTTATTATAAAGATAAAAAACTAGATTTAACTTTATTAGAATTTGAAGTTATGAAATTATTTATAAGTAATCCCAATAGAATTTTCACAAGGGACTTTTTACTTGAAAGATTTTGGGATAGACGAGAGAAGTTTGTCAACGATAATACACTTACTGCTACTATTAAAAGAATAAGAGACAAAAGTGACAGAGATATTATTAAGACAATTCGTGGAATAGGTTATAGGATGGACTGATGATTTATTTATTTTACCCTGCAAGCTTATTGCTGCTTTATTATTTTTTAAAGAGAAGACAAAAGAAAAGAATTGAGGAGTTGGAAAATCTTATAGATAGGTTGGGAGAAAAGAACTATTCCATTCCCATGGTCCAAGATGACTTTTCAATACTGGAAGACAAGATTTATAAGATATTTATAGAACTTGTTGAGGCTAGAGAAAGCCTTGAGATAAATTCAAAAAAGCGAAGGCAAAACCTAGAAGATATTGCCCATCAAATAAAGACTCCAATCACTTCAATGGTCTTTGACTTGGAAACAATTGATAAGACTGAAGAAAATAAAAAAGAGATTGAGGGGCTTGACCTTCAACTTGAAAGGCTTAACTCTCTTGCTGATATTTTGTTAAAGCTATCTAGTCTTGACGCAAATATAGACAAGATGGAGAAGAGAGAGGTTTTTATTTCAGAAATATTTGACTATGTTTTGGATATTTTGAGGAAATCAATTGAAGAAAAAAATGTGCAATTTATTTGTGACTACGAGGATTATGAGATAAAAGTCGATTACTATTGGACCTCTGAAGCCTTAATAAATATTATTAAGAATGCCTTAAGCCTTGATGGCCTTACAAAAATTAAAATTTCTACGAATAAAAATCCAATTTATACAGAGATAAGAATTGAAGATGATGGTGGAGGCATTAAGGAAGAAAACTTCAAAAAAATATTTGAAAGGTTTTACAAAAGTCCTGACTCTAAGGGATTTGGCATAGGACTTGCCATGGCAAAATCTATTGTTGAGGCAAACAATGGAGATATCTCTGTAAAAAATGGAAAAGATGGTGCGATTTTTAAAATTAAATTTTACAATGTCACTTAAAAGTCATTTTAACCCTTTATTATTAAGACAAATAGAGGGAGGTACATATGGAAATTGTTAGAACTGAAAATTTATCAAAAACTTATGGAAGTGGAGAAAATCTTGTAAAAGCAATTGATAATGTTAATTTAAAAATAGAAAAGGGAGAATTCATTGCAATTGTTGGACCAAGTGGATCAGGCAAGTCAACTCTTCTTCACTTGTTGGGTGGAGTGGACAATCCAAGTTCAGGAAAAATATTTATAGACGGCAATGACATCTCAAAATATTCATCAAAAGAATTAGCACTTTTTAGAAGGAGAAAAGTAGGCTTAATATATCAATTTTATAATTTAATCCCAAATTTAACTGTTAGGCATAACATTGAGTTGCCCTTAAAACTTGATAAGAGAAAAATCAATGAGGAGGCCTTTTTAGATATAGTTAGGAAACTTGGCATAGAAAATAAGCTGGATTCTTTTCCAAGTGAATTATCAGGAGGTCAGCAACAAAGGGTTGCCATAGCAAGAAGTCTTATCTATTCTCCGTCTCTAGTGCTCGCTGATGAGCCAACGGGAAATCTAGATAGAGAAAATTCAAGAGAAATAATTGAAATTTTAAAATACTTTAATAGGACTTTAAAACAGACAATTATTGTAATCACCCATGACGAGTCTATAGCCCTAGAGGCAGAAAGGGTAATAACAATTGTTGATGGCAAGGTAGTGGGAGATGAGAAAAATGAATAGGAAGAATCTATCAATCTCACTTTCACTTTTTATAACTGCAATTTTCTTTACATTTTGTGTTTACTTTGGATATGTAAATAATAAGTTCAATTATGAATATTTTAGGAACAGATCCATTTATGATGCTAGAATTATACCTGATACAGTTTCTGGTGACTCAAGTAAATTAAAAGAAATAAAGAATATTAAAGAAGTAGGAGAAGTTGCAGTAGAAAATAATTCTGCCAAGCTATCTCAAAATGTCTTAGTGGTAAATTACACAGACCAGGGTTTCAACAAGATGTTAGAAGATAATATGTTAAAAGAGGGAAGCTTTGCTGCAAAAGATAATGAAATTACCATACCAAAAAGTCTTGCAGAAAAAGAAAATTTAAAAATTGGCGATAAGATTGAAGTAGAATTTGGAAATAGATTGGTTGATGGAAAGCTTATAAAGCCAGTTTCAAGTGTGACTAAAGACGAAGATTTTGCAAGAAAAGATATTAAGGAATATGTAATAAGTGGTCTCACAAGAAATCTTTACAATGAGAATATGAAGATTTTTTATGTTTCTACTGCCATAGGAAAGGATGCAAAGACCAATAGCTTTGTAAGATTTCATAATTTTAGAAAAGCCTGCAATAATAAAGATAATTTGGAAAGAGAAATTGCATCTGCCTTGAATAAAGATAAAGTAGAACTTGAATTTAGCGAGATAATGAAAGATTACTATAATATGGATGGAAGTCTTTTACAACAAAATAGGCAGGTGATTGTAGACACTCTTTTAATTTTTGTTACAATCCTTATTTTTATATTTTTTGTAAAAAACATTTTTACAGTTTGGGGACTAAGAAAGATAAGAGAAGTTTCAATGTACAAGTCCATTGGATCAACAGACTATCAAATTTATAAATTGCTTTTAAAAGATGGATTGAAAATTTCACTTTTACCAATAGTTTTGGGACATATTTTCGGATATGGAGGAATCAACCTCCTCTATCTTGGCCTTCAAAAAATTGTTGAGAAAGAAGAAAAATTTAAGTTTATAGAATTTTCGCCAAGGCTTTCACTTGTAGTTTTATTAATTTGCTTTTTTATAATTTTTATAGCAATACTTGCTCCAGCTAAAAAAATCGCAAAGATAAATATAATTGATGGTATAAAGGGCAACTTTAATGACAAAAATATAAAACTAAAAAGGAATAAAGATATTTGGAAGGAATTAAAGATAAATAATTTAAAAACTATTTCTTCTCAGAGATATATTTCTGCAATTGGAATGATAATTGTCTCAATTTTTTTGATAGTATTCTCTATGGCAAAGTACAATAGGCTGAAGAATACTTATACTTATAATAGGAATATAAATATCCTAATTCATTCAAATGAAGCTGAAGTTCCTAATGTATTAAAAGATATAATGAAGACTACAGAAAATGACAGAGCCTTTCTTTCAACTGAAAAATATATTTCTCTTAGTAAGGATCAAAATTATTCAAATGAGTATAGGTCTCTTAATTTAGATGAAAAAATGCGTAAATATTATGATAATGACGAAGATTTTTATCTGGATGGAATTATTACGGCCTTAGATGATGAAACTTTTGAAAAAATAGGCGGCAAAAAGGGAGAAGTTTTGCTATTAAATAGGGTCCAAGTTAATCCAAATGCACCAATTGATGGATCAGAAACAACAAAATATTTTAAAAATATAAGTAGTTTAAATTACTCTATAACAGAAGATAAAGATTACAATTATTCAATCAAGGTAGATAAACTAATTGATGACACAAAGGACTTTAGGCAAAGAAGGCTACCTTTCTATGTGTATTTATATGTTGACTTTGACACATACTTTAAACTTTTAGATGAGTGGAATAAATATTATTTAAAAAACAACAATGACTTGAGAAGAAACACCTACGAACTCTCAATGCAAGTTGATGAAAATAAGTTAGACGATATAAAGAATGAAATTAAAGATAGATTAGATTCTTCCATTGCCTATAATGAAACTTATAATTTAACTACAAGCAAAGATGAAGAAGCAAATCGCATGAAAGACGTAAAAACTTTTGGACTTATGATAATTTCTATTGCAAGTATAATTTTCATTTTAAATATAACAAATGGATATTCTTCCATTAATTTAAGTTTAATGGCAAGGAAAAAAGAAATTGGATCTTTAATGTCTTGTGGAATAGATGAGGAAGAACTTAAAAATAAATTTATAAGGGATTTTATATTAGAAGAAATAAAATCTCTGGCAATAGTTTTAATAGTAAGTTTTGCTGCTTTATTTATAATTGCAAAGATTTCACCAACAATGGATATAAAAATTTTGTTGTCTTATTTTGAATATAAATATTTCCTTGCTTTTGGAATTTTGATTTATGGTATAAATATTTTAATTTACAAGACAACTTTACAAAATATTTTAAAGATTGACCCCATTGATTTGATAAGAGGATTTGACTAGGAGGGGCTTATGAGAAAGAATATTAGCAAATTATAATTTTTCCACTCGCTATGCTTATTAACAGTTTCATATAAAGTTACAAGCTTTGAGTTTAGGCTCAAGGCTTTTTTATTTGTGTGTGACATGATCTCACTAGCTATCATTAATAACAATCAAGATTTTCGATTATACTAGAAACAAATAAAAACTTTAAATGATTTCGACTGTAGTCGAAAGAGAGTTGAAGAATAATTTTACTTCGAGTATAGTCAAAATGAATTTTAAATCCTTGTCTAGCAAATAATTTTCAATTAATCAAAAGAAGTTAGCTTGTAAATAAAATTAAATACCTATATAATTACTTGGGGTTTAACCCAAGTTTTTTTATTTAAAGGAGAAAAAATGAAAACTTCTTATATACTTATGATAATCACAATTCTATCCAAGGTCTTTGGACTCTTGAGGGAGAAGGCTCTTGCTTACTTCTTTGGTGTCGGCATGGTGGCAGATATATTTTTAATTGCCTTTCAACTTCCTATGACTTTTACCAATGTTATTAGCGGTGCAGTTGCCAATGGTTTCATTCCTATGTACGACTCCATAAGGGAGAGAGAGGACAAAAAATTTGCCGACAAGTTCACTGCCAATATTTCTAACATTATCTTTGTAGCCTTTACTCTTGTGACAATACTTTCAATTGTCTTTGCAAGACCTCTTGTCAAGTTAATGGCTGAAGGCTTCTCTGGAGAAAAACTTGAGCTTGCAATTTTTGTATCAAGACTTGCTATGCTATCAATTGCTGTGACAGCAGTGAGTTCCATCTACAAGACCTACTTACAAATTCATGAAAAGTTTGTAATTTCTGTCCTTCACTCAATAATTATGAACATCATAATTATTATTTCCATGGGTCTTGCCTACAAGATGGGGATAAATTACCTTGCAGTGGGAATTCTTTTAGCCTTTGTCCTTCAATATGGAATTTTTATCAGACCAATTAAGAAGCTTGGCTACAAGCACTCATTAAAAATTGATTTCAACAAAGACATCAAGAACTTATTCACTTCTATACTTCCGATTTTGATTTCAACTTCTGCCATTGAGATAAACTTTATTATTTCACGTTCCTTTGCATCGGGAGCCTATGCTGGTGGGATTTCAATTTTAAATTATTCTTACAAGCTACAAAGTTTTGTAACGGGAATAGTTGTAACTTCAATTATCACTGCAACTTATCCTAAGCTTGCCAAGTTTGGATCCAAAAAGGACTTGGTAAATTTAAAATCTGCCTTGTCAGAAGGTCTTTCCAATATGCTAATACTTGTAGTGCCAGCAGCCTTTGGCCTTTACATTTTTTCCTTCCCGATAGTAAATCTTTTATTCGTTGGGGGAGAATTTTCTGTTGAAGATGCCAAGATAACTGCCACAGTTTTATCCTTCTTTGCCTTTGGAGTAATAGGTATTGGAGTTCGTGAAATTATTTCAAGAGCTTTTTATTCTCTTGGCGACAACAAGACTCCAGTTTATAATTCAGTAATTATACTTGGAGTAAATGTTACCCTTGCACTTTTACTTTCAAAGCTAATTGGTATAAGAGGAATTGCCCTTGCAACTTCAATTTCTTTTATTGTGGGAGCTCTTACAATGTACTTCTCTTCAATAAGATTAATAGGAAATGTTTTTGACAAGAAGCTTTTGATGAACTTAATAAAGATTATAATTTCATCAGGATTTATGGCTCTTGGATCAAAATTAGTTTATGAAGTGCTCACAAAAAGTATTAGCATAAACTTATCTCTTCTTCTTTCTATTATTGTAGCTGGTGGAATTTACCTTATCCTTCTTATTGTTTTAAAGGTTGATGAAGTTAAAGAAATTTTAAAAATAATATTGAAAAAGTAGGAATTTCTCTAATAAGCTTTCCTTTTTCTCTTTATTAGTGTAAAATATTAACTAAGTAAGGAGTGATACATATGAAGGTAATTTTTCACGTAGTAGAACAAGACAAGTGGTCTTCTGTAATATCAAATGTAAGAGACTTATTAGATAGCTTTGAAGACATCCAAGTTGAAATAATTGCAATGGCTAAAGCTGCTGCATTATTTAACAGATATTCAGGAGTGGACTTCCAAGGTATCATGGGAAACCCAAAGGTAAATATTACAATTGGTAAGAGAGGATTAGAAGAAAATAGGCTTACACCAGATCTAATTCCTTCAGAAATAAAAGTGGAGGACCTAGTAATAACAAAAATCGTAAAACTTCAAAACGAAGGTTACGCATACATTAGACTTTAAAAAAAGAATTCTGCCTTTTGGCAGGATTTTTTTATTTAAACAACTTGCAAAGTTTCAGGAAAAATGATAAAATACCTATTTGCATAATAATGATTAGAGTGGTGATTTGGACTCTAATTGGATACACTCATTTGAAAGGCTAGGGTGAGAAAATTAATGGTACATCCTGTTAAATATGGGAAACGTGAGAGAATGAGTTTTTCTCGTGTAGACGAAGTTATGTCACTTCCAAATCTTCTTGACGTGCAGACTTCTTCATACAAATGGTTGATTGAAGAAGGATTGAAGGAAGTTTTTGATGACGTATCTCCTATCGAGGATTACTCTGGAAATTTAATTTTAGAATTTGTGGACTATCATTTATCTGATGAAATCAAATATGATATAGACGAATCTAAACAGAGAGATACAAATTATTCTGCGCCATTAAAGGCAAAGGTAAGACTTATTAACAGTGAAACTGGCGAAGTTAAGGAACAAGAAGTCTTTATGGGCGACCTTCCACTTATGACACCAACTGGCACATTTGTAATAAATGGGGCAGAACGTGTAGTCGTTTCACAACTTGTTAGAAGTCCAGGGGCATATTATAAGGAAGAAAGAGACAAGACAGGTAAGAAAATCTATTCGGCAACACTTATACCAAATAGGGGAGCTTGGCTTGAATTTGAAACTGATGCTCAAGGCGTTATCAATGTAAGAATTGATAGGACAAGAAAAATTCCAATTACTATCTTATTAAGAGCTCTTGGTATTGAATCTAACCAAAAGATTATGGACGTAATTGGAGAGAGTGAAGCTGTACTAAAGACAATTGAAAAAGATACTACTACAAATAAGAATGAAGCTTTACTTGAAATTTATAAAAAATTAAGACCAGGCGAGCCACCTACTATTGACTCAGCTCAATCACTATTTGAGAATATGTTCTTCGACGATAGAAGATATGACCTTGCTAAAGTTGGTAGATATAAATTCAACAAGAAGTTAGGAATTTCTGCAAGACTTGAAGGAAATATTCCTGCTGAAGACATAGTTGACCCAATGACTGGGGAAATCTTAGCAGAAGCTGGCGAACTACTAAATAGAGCAAAGGCTGAAAAGATTGAAGCAGCTGGTGTTAACCAAGTTCTAATAAAAACTGATGAAAACTATGAACATGCCAGTGAAAACACAATAGTAATTGGTAACAACTTCACTTTTGTTGATGCCTATGAACTAGACTTCGATATGGAAGAACTTGGCTTTAAAGAAAAAGTTTATAGACCACTTTTTGATGAACTTTATGAAGAATATTCTGAAAACACAGAAAAGTTTAAGGAAGAGCTAGTAAAGGCTCATAGAGAATTATCTCCAAAAAATATTTTAATCGACGATATTATCGCTGGTATAAATTATCAATTTGGACTTATGAATAACGTGGGATCAGTTGACGACATCGACCATCTTGGAAATAGAAGAATTAGATCTGTTGGTGAACTTCTTCAAAACCAATTTAGAATTGGTATTTCAAGAATGGAAAGAGTTATCCGCGAAAGGATGACTGTTCAAGATGTTGATGCAACAACACCACAATCACTAATAAACATAAGACCTGTGACAGCAGCCATAAAAGAATTCTTTGGCTCTTCACAACTTTCACAATTTATGGACCAAAATAATCCTCTATCAGAATTAACTCACAAGAGAAGGTTATCTGCACTAGGACCTGGTGGGTTGAGCAGAGATAGAGCTGGATTTGAAGTGCGTGACGTCCATAATTCACATTACGGAAGAATGTGTCCTATTGAGACACCAGAAGGTCCAAACATTGGACTTATCACATCACTTACAACTTACGCAAGAATCAATGACTATGGATTTATTGAGACTCCATATAGGAAGGTTGTTAACGGAGTTGTAACTGATCAAATTGATTATCTAACTGCCGACGTTGAGTACGAACAAATCATTGCTCAAGCTGACGAAAGACTTGATGAAAATAATAGATTCGTTGAAGATAGGATTGCTGCCAGAGGTCATGGCGGTAATGCCGATATTTTCGACATTAAAGATGTAAACTACATGGACGTTTCTCCTCAACAAATTGTTGCTGTAGGTACTTCCATGATTCCTTTCTTGGAAAACGACGATGCCAACAGAGCCCTAATGGGTGCCAACATGCAGCGTCAAGCAGTGCCTCTATTAAAGACTGAGGCTCCTGTTGTTGGAACTGGTATTGAATACAGAGCAGCAAAGGACTCAGGTGTTGTAATTGTTTCTAAGAACAAGGGTAAAATTAAAAAAGTTGATTCCGTTCACATTGAAGTGGAAAGAGAATCAGACAAGGGAATTGACAACTATAAACTTCACAAGTTTATGGGTGGTAACCAAGGAACTACAATTAACCAAAGACCTATTGTCAAAGAAGGAGACCTTGTAGAAGCAGGGGAAATCATTGCTGATGGTCCATCAACTGATATGGGAGAAATGGCTCTTGGTAAAAATATCCTAATAGCCTTTATGAACTGGGAAGGATATAACTACGAAGATGCCATGCTTGTAAGCCAAGAGCTTGTTATTGACGATGTATTAACTTCACTTCACATTGAAGAATACGAATCAGAAGCAAGAGATACAAAACTTGGACCTGAAGAAATTACAAGAGATATCCCTAATGTTGGGGAAGATATGTTAAAGGACCTTGATGACAGAGGTATTATAAGAATTGGTGCAGAAGTTAAGCCAGGAGATATCCTAGTTGGTAAGGTAACTCCAAAGGGAGAAACTGAACTTTCTGCAGAAGAAAGACTTCTTCGTTCAATCTTTGGCGAAAAGGCAAGAGAAGTAAGAGATACTTCCCTAAGACTTCCTCATGGTGAACATGGGATTGTTGTTGATGTTAAGACATTTAACAGGTCTGAAGGAGACGAACTTCAACCAGGTGTTAACGAAATGGTAAGAGTCTTTGTTGCTACAAAGAGAAAGATTCAAGTTGGAGATAAGATGTGTGGTCGTCACGGTAACAAGGGTGTTATCTCTAGGGTTATGCCTAAGGAAGATATGCCTTACATGCCAGATGGTACGCCAATCCAAATTGTTCTTAACCCACTTGGGGTTCCTTCTCGTATGAATCTTGGACAAGTACTAGAAGTTCACTTGGGACTTGCTGCCAAAAAACTTGGATGGCACGTTGCCACACCAGTATTTGATGGTGCTAATGAAAATGACATTTTTGATACACTTGAAGAAGCTGGATATTCTAGAGATGGAAAAATTCAACTAAGAGATGGTAGAACCGGAGAAGAATTCGACCACCCTGTAACAGTTGGTTATATGTATATGTTGAAACTTCACCACTTGGTTGATGAAAAGATCCACGCTCGTTCCACTGGACCTTACTCCCTTGTTACACAACAACCTCTTGGAGGTAAGGCACAATTCGGTGGACAAAGATTTGGAGAAATGGAAGTTTGGGCTCTTGAAGCCTATGGTGCCAGCCATACCCTACAAGAAATGCTTACAGTTAAGTCTGACGATATCGTTGGTCGTGTTAAGACTTACGAAGCTATTGTTAAGGGCGAAAACATTCCACAACCAGGAGTTCCTGAATCCTTTAAGGTTCTAATAAAAGAACTTCAAGCACTAGCTCTTGAAATTCAAGTTCTTGATGAAAAGGGAAATGAAGTTGACCTTGAAGTTGATGAAGATGATCTAACAAAGATTGATAACATCGATGATAATAATACAAAATCAGACGATGATGAATTAAAGGAACTAATAGAACAAACTGGAACTGCAAATATTGGAATCAGAACAATATCAACTGATGAAGTTGAGTCTTTTGAAAACAGTCACTTCTATGAAGATGAAGACGGCGACTATGAAGACGATGATGAATCCGATGAATCTGAAGATTAATTATTATTTTAATTAATATGAAAGGAGAAGTGCTCCTTGAGCGAACATGAATTATTCCATTCAATAAAAATTGGACTAGCTTCACCTCAAAAGATCAGATCCTGGTCTTATGGTGAAGTTAAAAAACCGGAAACTATAAATTACAGGACATTAAAGCCTGAAAAAGAAGGTCTATTTTGCGAAAAAATATTTGGACCTACTAAGGACTGGGAATGTTCCTGTGGAAAATATAAAAGAGTAAGATACAAGGGAGTAGTCTGCGAAAAATGTGGTGTTGAAGTCACAAAGGCTAAGGTTCGTCGTGAAAGAATGGGTCATATTGAACTTGCTGCTCCAGTATCACACATTTGGTACTTCAAGGGAATCCCTTCAAGGATGGGTCTTGTACTAGATATGAGCCCTAGGGCCCTTGAAAAGGTACTTTACTTTGCGTCTTATGTAGTAACTTATGTTGAACCAGGCGAAACAACTCTTTATGAAAAACAACTATTATCAGAAATTGAATATAGGGAATTCAAGAGAGAATATGGGGACAAGTTCACTGCAAAGATGGGTGCAGAAGCTATTAGAGACCTTCTAGAAAAAGTCGACCTTCAAAAGGAAAATGATGAACTAACAGAAGAGCTTCAAGATGCAACTGGACAAAAGAAAATTAGAATCACAAGAAGGCTAGAAGTTATTGATGCCTTCATCCAATCAGACAACAAGCCTGAATGGATGATTCTTGATGCAATTCCTGTTATACCACCAGACCTAAGACCAATGGTACAACTTGATGGTGGAAGATTTGCAACAAGTGACTTAAACGACTTATATAGAAGAATTGTAAACAGAAACAACAGACTTAAGAAGTTAATGGACATAAATGCTCCAGATATTATCGTTAGAAATGAAAAGAGAATGCTACAAGAATCTGTAGATGCTCTTATCGACAACGGTAGACGTGGAAGACCTGTTACAGGACCAGGAAACAGACCACTTAAATCTTTATCAGAAATGTTAAAGGGTAAGCAAGGTCGTTTCCGTCAAAACTTACTTGGTAAGAGAGTTGACTACTCTGGTCGTTCTGTAATTGTAGTTGGACCAGACCTTAAATTTTACCAATGTGGACTTCCAAAGAATATGGCACTAGAACTCTTTAAACCTTTTGTAATGAAGGAGCTTGTTTCTAGAGGCCTAACTTACAACATTAAATCTGCAAAGAGAATGGTTGAAAGAGGAAAAGAAGAAGTTTGGGATGTACTTGAAGAAGTTATAAAAGATCACCCAGTTCTTCTTAACCGTGCACCGACACTTCACAGACTTGGTATCCAAGCCTTTGAACCTGTCCTTGTAGAAGGAAAGGCTATTAAGCTTCATCCACTTTCTTGTACAGCATATAACGCCGACTTCGATGGTGACCAAATGGCTGTCCATTTACCACTATCAACTGAAGCACAAGCTGAAGCAAGGTTATTAATGCTTTCAACTAATAATATCTTGGCACTAAAGGATGGTAAGCCAATTACTACTCCTACACAAGATATGGTTCTTGGTTCATATTATCTAACTCTTATGAGAGAAGATAAGCTAAAGGGTGACGGATCAGTTTATAGAAACTATGATGAAATGTTCCACGCTTATGAATCAGGATTCCTACACCTTCAATCTAAGGTATCTGTAAGAAGATATGCAGATGAAAATGACAAGAGGGGTAAGATTGTCCCATCAACTGTTGGTAGATTTATTATGAATGAGTTCATCCCACAAGACCTTGGCTTTGTTAACAGGGATGAAGATAAATATTCACTTGAAATTGACCAAGTTGTAGACAAAAAACTTCTTGGAAAAATAATTGAAAAAACTTACAAAAAACATGGAAATATAAAAACTGCTGAACTTCTTGACAACATCAAGGCAACAGGATACCACTACTCAACTATTGGAGCTATATCAATTTCAATGGGTGACGTACAAATTCCTGATTCTAAACCAGAAATCTTGGCAGCAGCTGAACAAGAAGTAGCTAAGTACGAAAAAGCCTTTAGAAAAGGTCTTATCTCTGATGAAGAAAGATATGAAAAGGTAATTGAAATTTGGAACAAGGCAACAGATGACCTAACTGATGATGTAATGGACGGCTTCGATGCCCTAAACAACATCTACATCATGGCAGACTCTGGAGCCAGAGGTTCTAAGAACCAAATTAGACAACTTGCAGGTATGCGTGGACTTATGGCATCACCATCAGGTAGAACTATCGAAGTTCCAATCACTTCAAACTTTAGAGAAGGTCTTTCAGTACTTGAATTTTATATGTCAGCCCATGGTTCTAGAAAGGGTCTTGCCGATACAGCCCTAAGAACTGCTGACTCTGGTTACTTGACAAGAAGACTAGTAGACGTTTCACAACAAGTTATTATCTCTGAAGAAGACTGTGGTACAGATGAATATCTTGTAGCTAGAGCCTTTAAAGATGGAAAAGAATTAATAGAATCTCTTGCAGATAGAATCGAAGGAAGATATTCCTTTGAAGATATATTTAACCCAGAAACTGGAGAGTTAATTGTTGGAGCTAATGAAGCCATCTCTGATGACGATGCAGCCCTAATTGAATCTCTAGGAATAGAAGAAGTTAAGGTTAGATCAATCCTTGGATGTAAGAGTAAGACTGGAGTATGTGCTCACTGCTATGGTAGAAACCTTGCAACAGGATCACACATTGGAATTGGTGAAGCAGTTGGTGTAATTGCTGCCCAATCAATTGGTGAACCAGGTACACAACTTACAATGAGAACCTTCCACACTGGTGGTGTAGCGGCAGCTGCCGATATCACTCAAGGTCTTCCAAGAGTTGAAGAACTTTTCGAAGCTAGAAAGCCAAAGGGTCTTGCAGTTATTGCAGAACGTGCTGGGGTAGTTGACGTTAAAGAAACTAACAAGAAGAGAGAAGTTCTTATTACAGCTGAAGATGGAACAGTAGACACCTACAACATCGTTTATGGATCAAGACTAAAGGTTAAAGCAGGCGATGAAGTTGAAGCAGGAGATGAACTTACACAAGGTTCTGTATATCCACAAGATCTACTACGTGTTAAGGGCGAAAAGGGTGTACAAGAATACATTGTAAAAGAAGTTCAAAGAGTTTATAGACTTCAAGGGGTAGATATCAACGATAAGCACATTGAAATCATTGTTAGACAAATGCTATCAAAGTGCAAGATAGAAGATGCTGGAGACACAGACTTACTTCCAGGATCCCTTGTAAATGTTGTTGACTACAAGAGAGCAAACGAAGAAGCTATTGAAGCAGGTAAGGAACCAGCAATTGGTCAGATCAACTTACTTGGTATAACAAAGGCTTCCCTTGCAACAGAATCCTTCTTATCAGCAGCATCCTTCCAAGAAACTACAAGGGTTCTTACAGATGCAGCAATCAAGGGTAAGGAAGATAGGCTTGAAGGTCTAAAGGAAAATATTATAATTGGACAACTTATACCAGCAGGTACAGGTGCTCGTATTAATTCCAAGGTTCAAATTGGAATCGACGAAAGCCTAAGAGAAGATTACAATATCCTAGAAGACTCTGAAGTTATCACAAATGATGATGTTAAAATTGAACTTGAAACAGTTGAAGAAGAATAAAATTTTATAAATTAGAAGTAGGCTTAGAGATAGGCCTACTTTTTTTGCACAAATTTTTAGGGAAAAATCATTTCTTAGGAAGATTATGATTAAGGGCAAGCTAAGAATTTTTTAAGACTTTATAAGTATCTCTGAGTTGAAAAATTTTTGCCAACTTGCAAGAAGTTATGGAGTAGGAAAGTTTATGTGAACTTGTAAGAATTTATGAAGCAGGAAAGTTTATGTGAACTTGTAAGAATTTATGAAGTAGAAAATTTTTATAAGCTTATTCTAGGCTATGAGCTAACAATTTTTTGCAGACTCCTATTTAATTACTAAGTCACAAATTTTTATAGACTTATATTTACTTACAAAGTTGGAACTTTTCATTAGTTAGCTAAGAAAAAAATTTTATTAATCGCATAGACCTAAACTCTTACGAAGTCACAAATTTTTGCAAGTTAATAAAAATTAAAAAGTGATAAATTATAAATTAAATTGATGAATTGCAAATAATATTGCGACAC
>NZ_KQ960208.1:0-754 GCF_001553125.1 Peptoniphilus sp. DNF00840 | reverse complement strand
AATAATGTTAATTCTTGTCCATCTTGTAAAGAACTTGTGCAACTTGGGCTCTTGTAAATTCTGTCTTAGGTGAGAAGCTTCCATCTTCCATACCACTTACTAGTCCAAGCTTCGCCATTTCCCTTACTGCATCCTTTGCCCAAGATTCTATATTTCCGTCGTCCTTAAAGGAAACTTCCTTTCCTTTTGCATTTATATTCTTGCCTGAAATCCTTAAGAATTTAACCATCATGACTGCCATTTCTTCTCTTGTAATTCCTTTATCTGGGTCAAAGTTTCCATTTCCTCTGCCCTTAGTTATTCCCACGCTTTCCGCCCATGCTATATATGGTGCATAGTATGCGTCACTCTTAACATCTTTGAAATTATTTGATTTAAATGAAGTCTTGTTAATGTTTAATATTCTTCCAAGGACTGTTACTAGTTGCCCTCTTGTGATTGCTTTATTTGGAGCAAATTCTTTTGCACTTAATCCAGCAAAGTATCCTTTTTCAACCACATAGTTTATGGCTTCTTTTGCCCAGTGTCCCTTTGTATCTGTAAATCTTTCTTGATTTAAGTTTTCTTTCTTAACTTCTTGTTTCTTTGGTTCTTCCTTAACTTCTTGTTTCTTTATTTCTGTCTTCTTACTTGGTCTAGAAGTTGAAACTTTAGTTGATTTGTTGTACCTAGGGAAAGTAGGATAGCTTGGGTTACTTGGCTTTGGTTGTTGAGCCACTTCTTTGTCTGCACTTTCTTTAAAGGTTTTTACTGC
>NZ_KQ960207.1:0-22321 GCF_001553125.1 Peptoniphilus sp. DNF00840 | reverse complement strand
TTAGGTGTCGCAATATTATTTGCAATTCATCATATAAAAAAAATTAAGTAATTGACAAAGTGAAAGCAATCCTATAAAATTTATTACATAAAAAAACTTAACTAATGGAGGAGAAAAATGAATTTAGAAAATTTAAAGAATATTATTGCAAATAACTTTGGTGTAAAGAAAGAGGAAATCAAAATGGAGTCAAACTTACAAGATGATCTTGGTCTTGATTCTCTTGATGCAGTTGAACTTTCTATGGCAATTGAAGAAGAAACCGGAAAAGAGATACCAGATGAAGAATTTCAAAAATTCATAACAGTTGAAGATTTGATAAATTTTTTAAATAAATAAAATGGAAAAATATTTAGATCTTACAAACAAGCTTATTTCTTCTTTAGAAAATTCTTCTTTAGAGATATTAGAATTTAAAATGGAAAATTTTTCTTTGATGCTTAAAAAGAATAAACCTATAGAGAAGAATCTTATATCTGAAAGAGAAGTTACTAGAGAACTTGATAAAGCTTCAGTAAATGTTTCTGACTTTGATAAGAAAGAAGAAGTTGAAGCTAATAAAAATATAAAAACATTAAGGACTCCAATTTTAGGAGTCTTTTACTCTTCAAAAAGTCCTGACTCTGAAGCCTTTGTAAAAGTGGGAGACCAAGTTAAGAAGGGGGCTACTCTTTGCATAATTGAGGCAATGAAGATGATGAATGAGCTAAAGGCACCCTATGATTGCAAAGTTATTGCTTGCCTTGTGAAGAACGAGGACTTTGTTGAATATGATCAAGAAATCTTTAAGTTGGAGCAAATATGATTAAGAAAGTTTTAATTGCCAATCGTGGCGAATGTGCTCTTTCGATTTTAAGAAGTGCAAAGGAACTTGGCATTGAGACTCTGGTTATTTATTCGAAAGCAGATGCTTACCAATCCTATATTTATATAGCTGACGAAGCAGTTTGCATAGGCGATAAGTTTTCAAAGGATACTTACTTGAACATGGATGCCATAATTACTTGTGCTATAGAGAAGGGCTGCGATGCAATTCATCCTGGTTATGGTTTCTTGTCCGAGTCTTATGAATTTGCAAAAAAAGTTTGTGATGCTGGAATTATTTTTATTGGTCCCAGCCCAAATCTTATAAAACTTATGGGAGATAAAATTCAAGCAAAAAATCTTATGGAGGATATAAAGGTTCCTGTGGCGAAAGCACACTCTCTTGATGGCGAATCAGAGGAAGAAATCTTAGAAATTTGTGCCAAAATAGGATACCCAATAATTTTAAAAGCAAGGTCTGGTGGTGGAGGTAAGGGAATGAGAAGGGTTGATTCTCCTGAAGATCTCTTTCACAAGATTGACTTGTCTAAGGCTGAAGCCAAGGCATCCTTTGGGGATGAGAGAATATTTATAGAAAAATTTATTGAAAACCCAAGGCACATTGAAGTCCAAGTTTTGTCTGATGGAAATAAGGGCCTTCACTTATATGAAAGAGAGTGCAGTTTGCAAAGAAATAATCAAAAAATTCTTGAAGAAGCTCCCTGCAATTTCATTTCAGATGAATTAAAGGAAAAACTTTACAAGGCCAGCCTTGATTGTGTCAGAGCCACTGGCTATCTTGGTGCAGGTACTGTTGAGTTCTTAGTTGATAAGGATGAAAATTTTTATTTTTGTGAAATGAACACTAGGCTTCAAGTGGAGCATGCTGTGACAGAAATGATAACAGGACTTGACATAATTAAGGAACAATTTAGGATTGCTTCTGGTCTTGGCCTATCTATTAGTCAAGATGATGTAAAAGTTTCAGGCCACGCAATAGAAGTTAGGATAAATGCAGTTGATCCAATGAAAGACTTTGCTCCATCAAGTGGCAAGATAAATTTTTTATTTACACCTGGGGGAATGGACACAAGATTTGAGTCTGCAATCTACAAGGGATTGGAAATTCCTATTTATTATGATTCGATGATTGGAAAAATCATTGTTAAGGATCACAGGAGACTTTATGCAATTAAAAAAATTAGAAGAGCTATAGAAGAAACTATGATAGATGGAATTGAGACTAATTTAGGTTTTATGTATTCCATTTTATTTGACCTAGATTTTATAAGGGGCAATATAAGCACTAATTTTGTAAAGGAAAAAGAAACTGGTCTCTTAAAAAGAATGAAAGAGGTGAGGGATAATGTCACTTAAAGATTTTAAGAAAAGAAAAATCTTGTTAAACACTATAAAAAATTTAAGTAAGCTCACAAAAAATTCATCCTTTAAAAGAAATAATCAGGATAGAATTTTATGCAAGGCTTGTGGGAAATTTATTTATTCTGATGACTTAAAAAATAATTTATTTATTTGTCCTCACTGCTCTTCTTACTTACCACTAACAGGCGAGGATAGGTTTGACCTCCTACTAGATAAGGGTTATAGGCTTATTGATTTTGGAACAAAAAAATTAAATCCTATAAACTTTCCTGATTATAGAAAGAAGGATGAAGACAAAAAGTCTGAAGCAGTAAAGCTTGCAAGGGGAAAAATCTTGGGCAATCCTGTAATGGTTGCTTCTCTAATTGACCAATATATGATGGGAAGTCTTGGGACCTATGTTGGCGAAGAAATAACAAGGATGATTGAAGAAGCTGAAAAATATAAGCTGCCAATTATTATAATTTCCCTTAGTGGTGGGGCAAGGATGCAAGAAGGAATGTTTTCTCTTATGCAAATGGCAAAGATAAGTTCTGCCTTGGCTTCTTTTAAAGAAAAGGGCGGACTCTACATAAGTCTTTTAACAAATCCAACAATGGGTGGTGTAAGTGCAAGCTTTGCGGCTCAAGGTGATTATAATATTGGCGAGCCTGGTGCCTTAATAGGTTTTGCTGGACCAAGAGTAATAAAAGAAACTCTTCATGAAAGCTTGCCTGAAAACTTTCAAAGGGCAGAGAAATTAGAAGAGTATGGTTTTCTTGACATGATCCTAGAAAGAAAGGATCAAAGAGAAGTCCTTGGCAAAATTTTGAGGATGCATAGGAGGAAGTATGGACGCTTATGAAAAAGTTGTAAATGCCAGGTCAAAGGACAGAAGTAATTCGAAAGAAATAATCGAGAACTTATTTGACGATTACTTTTATGTTAAGGGCGACAGGGCTTTTGGAGATTCACAAGCTATAATAGGTGGCATTGGTGAACTTGATAAATATACTTTGACCTTTATAGGTATTCAAAAGGGTCACGAGATAGAAGAAGCCATAAAAACAAATTTTGGCATGCCAGAGCCTCATGCTTATAGGAAGGCAATTAGACTTATGAAGGCTGCAGAAAAATTTAAAAGACCTCTTGTGACTTTTATTGACACACCTGGAGCCTATCCTGGCGTTGAAGCAGAAGAAAGAGGTCAACACCAATTAATAGCTGATTGTTTGATGACGATGGCAGGTCTAAGGGTTCCAAGCCTTGCCTTTATTATAGGTGAAGGTGGGTCTGGCGGTGCCCTGGCACTTGCCCTTGCCAATAAAATTTATATGGGAGAGGGAGCTGTGTTTTCAATTCTTTCTCCAGAAGGTTTTTCTTCAATTTTATACAAAAATAAGTCTAGGGCAAGAGAAGCTGCTGATTTAATGAGATTAACTGCTAAGGATTTATACGAAGATAAGATTATTGATGGAATAGTGGAAGAAGTTGACAACAAAATTAAAATTTCTAATCTTAAAAAGACAATTCTTGAAGACTTGAAATACTATTCAAAACTTTCTTCGGATAAGATTCTTAAAGATAGACATGAAAAATTTAGAAGGATAGGTGTTTAATGGGTTTAAAGTTTATAGAAGCTCACAAGTTTGATATTGATGACTTCTTAGATAATTCTTACTTTGAAAAATTTCTTGATACAAGTTCAGAGTGGATTGAAAAGAGAACGGGAATATTTACCAGACAATTTTCTAAATGTGGAAATGATCTTATGGCATTGGACCTAGCCAAAAAATTTAAAAATCCAATGCAAGACTTAGATTTAATTATCTGTGCCTCCTTCACATCAAAAAAAAGGATGCCATCTATATCAAGTTTAGTAAGAGATGAACTTGGAGGAAACAAACACTGTCTATGTCTTGACATAAACCTAGCCTGCACTGGTTTTGCTGCGGGCTTAATTATTGCAGAGTCCTATCTCAAGATGGGGAGAAGGGCTTTTATTTTTGCAAGTGAAAAAATTTCTGACTATATGGATATGACAGACAGGAGGACAGCCATACTTTTTGGAGATGGAGCTGGAGGAGTCTTGGTAGAGAAGAAGGATAAACTTTGGGAAACTGATATTGCCTCATTTCCCCATGAAGACACCTTGAACTTGGATGAAAATTCTTTTATTACAATGGATGGCAAAAAGGTTTATAGGTTTGCAGTGGAAGAGGTTTCAAATTCTATAAGAAGACTTTTAAATAAAAATAATTTAAGGGGAGAAGATGTAGATAAATTAATATTGCATCAAGCCAATGAAAGAATTATTAATCAGCTTATAGGTAGACTGGGAATAAACGAAAATAATTCTCTAAAGAATTTAGAAAAATATGGAAATACTTCTGCTGCATCAATTCCCCTTGTGATTGCAGAAAATATTGATTTATTTAAAGATAAGGAGAAAGTCATTTTATCTGGATTTGGGGCAGGACTTTCACTTGCAAGTATCTTAATGGAGTGGTGATATGGATTTAAAAGATTTACTTAATATAGACTATCCAATTATACAGGGTGGAATGGCACACATAGCCAAGGGAGAATTTGCTGCAGCTGTATCAAAAGCTGGAGCCTTAGGAATAATAGGTTCTGGTGGTATGGACAAGGATGAACTAAGAGAAAATATTAAAGCTCTTAGAAGAGAAACAGATAAGCCCTTTGGTGTTAACTTGATGATGCTTAGGCCAGACATTGATGACTTGGTCAAGGTAATTTTAGAAGAGGATGTAAAGGTAATAACTGTGGGGGCAGGAACCTATAAAAAGTTTGCAGATGATTTTAAAAGAAAAAATGTAAAAGTTATTCCCCTTATATCTTCTCCAGTACAAATAAAAAGGTACGAAGCATTAGAACCTGATGCCTATATAGCTGAAGGTATGGAAGCAGGTGGTCATATTGGTCAAATGACAACTATGACTTTATTGCCACAAGCTTCAAAAGAAACTGATAAAAAAATTATAGGAGCCGGTGGAATTGCATCAGGTAAAGAAATTTTTGCAGCAGAAGTCTTAGGTGCAAGTGGAGTACAAATTGGGACTGGTTTCTTATTTACAAAAGAATGTCCCCTTCATGAAAATTATAAAAATCTTTTATTGAAGTCCAACTCCTCAAAGGTAACTGTTATTGGAAACCTAAAGGGGATACCAATGCGACTAATTAAAAATAAGATGACTAGAGAATACCAAAAGTTAGAGAGAGAAAATTCCTTGATGGAACTTGAAGGCTTTACCCTTGGCAGACTTAAAAGGGCAGTAGTCAATGGGGATGTAGAAAATGGGTCTGTCATGACTGGTCTATCAATTGGATCCTTTGACAGAATTGTTAGCGTAAAAGACTTTATAGAAAAGCTAATGAGAGAATACCATGAGGTTAAAGATGTCTATAAGAATAAAAAATAAGTCCATTGACATTCCACTTGTCCAAGGGGCAATGGCAATTGGTATGTCAAGTCCTGACCTTGTTGGAGGAGTGGCAAGACGTGGGGGCATAGGCACCCTCTCCATGGTCAATCCTGGTTATAAGGAAAAAGATTTTTTGAAAAACACCTTTGAAGCAAATAAGAGAGCCTATATAAAAGATTTAAAATTTGCGAAAGAAAAATCTCAAGGGAGAGGAATTATACTTACTAACCTAATGCAGGTGGTGGAAAAATTTGAAGAATATTTAGATTTTTTAAACACAACAGATGTTGATGGCATAGTTGTAGGTGCTGGCCTTCCCCTAGACCTGCCAAAACACATATCCAAGGAAAAGATAATTGGACCCATCGTATCTTCAGAGAGGGCCTTGAGGCTAATTATGAAAAGGTGGGACAAGTACAATAGAAGGCCAGATTTAGTAATCTTAGAAGGACCAAAAGCAGGTGGTCACCTTGGATTTAAAAGAGAAGATTTAGAAATAAATATTTTAGATGAACTAGAAAAAATTTTAAAAATTAGTGATGATATACCAGTCTTTGTTGGTGGAGGTCTTGGTAGACCAGAAAAAGTAAAGGAAGCCTTAGATCGTGGTGCAAGTGGAGTACAAATCGGGACAGGATTTTTATTTACAAAAGAATCTGGACTTCCAATATCAGCTAAAGAAGAAATCTTAAAGAGAGTAAAGTCATCAAAGATGAAAAATCTTATCTTGGAAAGTCCAGTTGGTCTTTTAGCGAGAGGAATGGAAACTAAACTTGTAAAGAAGATGGAAACAGAAAACATCCCTCCAAGTCACTGCCTTTCTTGCATAAGAACTTGTAAAAGAAAAGACACCAAATACTGCATAAGTGAAGCACTTATTAATGCTGTAAGAGGAAATCTTGATTCAGGACTTTTCTTTGCAGGCACAGATGTTGAAAAGATTGAAAAAATTAGGGCTCTTGATGAATACATAGACTGGTTACTGGAGGAAGAATGAAAAAGATAGGAATAGTTTTTGGTGGGCAAGGATCTCAATACCAAGGAATGGGCAGAGACTTTTTAAAGCACCCAAAGACCAAATATATTTATGAAGAAATTGATGAGTATAAAGATATTATTTTAGATGGAAGTTTAAGTGACCTTTCTAGGACAAAAAACCTTCAACCAATAATGTTAGCCTTTCAGATTTCTGCCCTTGAATTTTTAAAAGAGAGGGAAGATATTGCCGCTACTTGTGGACTTAGTCTTGGAGAGTATGGAAGCTTAGTTCTTGCAGATGTACTCACCTATAAAGAAGCTCTTTCACTTGTGAAAACTAGGGGAAGACTAATGGATGATGACAGTCAAAAGTTAGAAAGCAAAATGCTGGCAATTTTAAATAAAAATGAAGATGAAGTTAAAGACCTTATTTTAAATTCATCACTAGATAAGGAAATTTTTATTTCCAATATAAATAGTCCAAGGCAAGTTGTTGTGGCAGGAGAGTCTAGCAAGATAAATATTTTTAAGGAATTTTTGAAAAATGAAAAAGTAACAAATATTGAGATGAAAGTTAGCGGGGCCTTCCACACAAAATTTATGAAAACTGCTGGAGAAAAATTTTATCAAGACTTAAACAAAGTCAAGTTCTCCCAACCAAGGCTGGACTATTATTTGAATTTAAGTGGAAAAAAATATGAAGGAGAAGACTTGAGTCTTGTCTTGTCTCAACATATTTATAATCCTGTTAGACTTTTTGATGATATAAAGAGTATGGTCGACCAGGGAGTAAGTGAATTTATAGAGATTGGACCAGGAGATGTTATTTCAAAAATAATTAGGAAAAACTTTAAAGACCTTAAAGTTAGGTCTCTGAAGAATGAAGAGGAAATTATACGAGGTGAGAAATGAGTAATAAAAAGTATGCACTGATAACAGGTGCTAGTGGTGGAATTGGAAGGGAAATAGCAAGAAGACTTGCAGGAGATTACAAGTTAATCCTCCACACAAGAAGTCGAGAAGATAAAATAAATGAATTAAAAGATGAGTTGGATACAGAGGCTATTTGCGTGAAGGGTGACCTATCAAAGCAAGAAGATTGTGAAAAAATTTTTAACTTGTGCCGTGAAAAAAATATAGAGGTTGAAGTCCTTGTTAATAACGCAGGAATGACAAGAGACAATTTAATTTTTAGGATGAAGGAAGAGGACTTTAAGAAAGTTATAGAAACTAATCTCTATTCTGTTTTTTATCTCTCAAAATTATTTGCAAGGCAGATGATGAAGAACAAGGGCGGAAGAATAATTAATATTTCATCTATTAGTGGGATAAGAGGAAATGCAGGTCAAACAAATTACAGTGCATCAAAGGCAGGTGTGATTGGTTTTACAAAAGCACTTGCCAAGGAAGTGGCTTCAAAAAATGTTTTAGTGAATGCAGTTGCCCCAGGATTTATAGAAACAGAAATGACAGAGGCTTTATCAGATGAAGTTAAAAAACAAATTCTTAGTGACATACCAATGAAGAGATATGGACTTGCTAAGGACGTAGCTAATGTGGTTAGTTTTCTTGCAGGAGAGGACTCTTCTTACATAACAGGACAGGTAATCTCTGTTGATGGAGGCATGAATATATGAGAGTTGTTGTAACAGGTTTTGGGGCATTGACACCTCTTGGTTCCACAAGGGAAGAATTAATTAAGGCAATGCGTGAAGAAAAATGTGCCATTGATGAGATAAGCAGGTACCCAATAGATGATAGAGAAGTTACTCTTGCAGCTGAAGTCAAAGACTATGATGAAGAGAAAGAGTTTTCAAGAAAAGAATTAAATAGGCTAGACAGGGTAAATCAATATGCACTACTAGCAGCTAGAAGGGCAATGGAAGATGCAAAGATTTCGAGAGAAGAAATAGAAAATAGAAGAGTTGGTGTTTATATAACATCAGGTATAGGTGGCCTTAGAACTATTGAAGAAGACTATCAGAGGGGTATGAAAAGAAGTTTTGATAAGCTAAGCCCATACTTTATTCCAAAGGCAATAATAAATTCCGTAGGGGCTAATGTTGCCATAGATATGGGAGCTCATGGAGCTTGCCTTTCAATGGTGACAGCCTGTGCCTCATCAACTAATGCAATAGGAGAAGCCTACAGGGCGATAAAAAATGGTTATGAGGAAATAATTTTTGCTGGTGGAAGTGAAGCATCAATAACCTATCTTGGCATTGGTGGTTTTACTTCTATGAAAGCCTTAAGTAACTCCAAGGACAAAAACAGGGCTTCAATCCCCTTTGACAAGGATAGAAATGGTTTTGTAATGGGAGAGGGAGCAGGCATTTTAGTTTTAGAAAGTTTGGAGTCTGCCCTAAAGAGGGGAGCAAATATAATAGCAGAAATTGTTGGCTACGGAGTTAACTGTGACGCATATCACATAACATCTCCATCCCCAAGCGGAAAGTTTGCAAGAGAGGCCATGGACTACGCAATTAAAGATGCAGGTATAAGTCCAAGTGAAATTGATTATGTGAATGCACATGGGACATCAACAAACTTAAATGATAAGCTTGAAAGCCTAGCAATAAAAAGTATTTTTGGAAGCAAGAGGGTCAAGGTTTCTTCATCAAAATCTCAAATGGGTCACCTCTTAGGTGGATCAGGAGTTGTTGAGTCAATACTATCTATACTTGCAATGAATGAAAACTTTTTGCCACCATTAATAAATTATAAAAACAAAGATGAAGAATGTGATCTCAACTTTGCACTTAAGGCTGAAGACTACAAAATAAATTATTTTTTAAAAAATTCCTTAGGTTTTGGTGGACACAACGCTTGCCTAATTTTTAAGAGGTACTGATTATGGAAATAAGCTTTGATGAATTAAGAAAAATTTTACCTCATTCCTACCCCTTTATACTTGTTGACAAGATTGTAGAAATAGATAATAATAAATACGCAAAGGGAATAAAAGCTGTATCCGGTGGTGAATATTATTTTCAAGGACATTTTCCAAAGGAAGCTATTATGCCAGGAGTTCTTCAAATAGAAGCTGTTGCACAAGTTGGTGCCGTTGCCTTATTAAAAGAAAACCCAGGCAGGCTTGCCATACTTGGAGGAGTGAAGCGAGCACGCTTTTATAAACCAGTTAGACCAGGAGACTATTTAGAAATAAATTGTAAAATGATAAAATTAATAAAAAATCTTGGTATTGCAGAGGGTTATATTTCAAGAAGGGGAGAAAAAATTATGACCTGTGAAGTATCCTTTGCACTACAATAGGAGGATAGTATGGACAATAATTTGGAAGAAAAATTTAACGAAGTCTACGATAAATTTAAGTTGAACTTGTACAAAAATATGTTTGCTAAGCTAGAAGATAGGGAGGCAACATTAACAGCAACAGAAACTTTCACAATGGAAGTAATACACGCATTAAATAGACCTAGAGTAAGTGACGTAACAGACTTTCTTGAATGGTCACATCCAAATATTGCCTATAAGTTAACAGCTTTAATAAAGAAGGGTTATCTTAGAAAAGTTCAATCCCAAGAGGATCGAAGAGAGTACTTTCTTGAATGCACAGATAAATTTTATGAATACTATAGTATGAAAACATCTTATGTAAAAGTAGTCTTAGATAGACTAAGAGAAAGAGTGGATAAGAAAGACATAGAAACTCTTGAAAATATTCTGGATATAATGAGCAGTGAACTTATGCCAGAAGTTACAAATTTTATTAATGAAAGAAAAAATGAAAAGCTTTGATATAATAATTTAAAAAATTCGAACACTAAAAAAGACGGGCATGTATTTGTGCCCGTCTTAATTTATTTAAAGTAAAGTTTCATATCGCCATCTTGAATTAAACCCTTCCTGTAGAGAACTTCATAAATCAAAAAGGTCACAAGGCCAGGCAAGATTATGTGCATTAGTAAAACTATTCCCAAAAGTTTAGTGAAAGGGACATCAGGCATGGCAGCAAAGGTTGAAATTTGTCCCACAAGTCCACTGGTTCCCATACCAGAACCTAGTGGAGTATTTTCAAGTTTAAAGACCATTGTTGATACTGGTCCCAGGATTGCCGATGAAAGTATTGGCGGTATAATTATTAGAGGTTTTCTCACAATGTTTGGCATTTGTAGCATGGAAGTGCCAAGACCTTGAGCTACAAGACCTTCAATCTTATTGTCACGATAGGACATAACTGCGAAGCCAACCATTTGACAGCAACAGCCAATAGTTGCAGCTCCACCAGCAAGGGATGAAAGTGAAAGCATCATTGAGAGGGCAGCTGATGAAATAGGAAGCGTCAAGACGATCCCCACAACAACTGAGACAATTATTCCCATAAAGAAGGGAGCCTTATCTGTAGCGTTAATAATAATTGCACCAAGTAAGTTCATAAAGTTGCCAATAATAGGACCAACAAAGTTTGCAACAAAGACTCCACTTAAAACTGTGATAGCAGGAGTAACTATTATGTCGATTTTTGTTCTTCTGCTCACAAGCTTTCCAAATTCAACAGCAATTATAGTTGCAATATAAACCCCCATGGGACCGCCAAGTTCATTACCGGCAATTCCAACAACAGTTGCCGCATAGACAACAAGACTAGGAGCAGCCATAGCTGTGGCAATGGCAACTGCAATGGCAGGTCCCGTTGCCTTTTGAGCTAGGGGCCAAAGGACATCTGTCAAAAATGCAATATTAAATGACTTACCAAGAGTATTTAATATTGTACCAACTAAGAGAGTTGCAAAAAGTCCAAAGGCCATAGCACCAAGGGCATCAATAAAATATAATTTTGCCTTTCTCTTTATAAAATCAGAAAAACTTTTTTCACTTGTACTCATTATAATCTCCTTACAATTTCATCTATTTTATATTTTGGAACTACATAGTTCCCATCATCATCTAAGTAATAAGATTGATCTTCTTCTAAAGCAATTTGTTTTATAGAAGACTTTATCTTTGGATAGCCAAAGGCAATAAGGATGTTGCAAGTGTATCTTTCATCATAAGATAAAATTTCACGCATCTTATCATCAGTGACACTTCCAATTATACAAGACCCAATTCCTCTTTCAGCAGCAGCAAGAGTTAAATTAGAAATCACAAGTCCTTGGTCAACTCCGTCAAACTTTAATTTTCTCTCCTTGTCACTTAAGATGGCAATAAAATAAACTGGTCTTTCGCCTTCTTTAGGTCTGCCAAGACCATTAGGAAGAGAGGCAGCCCATCTTGTATTTTCAAAAATTTCTAAAACTTTTTCCTTGCTCTCAACAGAAATGAATCTGAGAAACTGTCTGTTGTTTGCACAAGAAGTAAACTTAATAGAAGATAAGATCCCATCAATGTCTTCCTTAGATATTTCTTTATCTTCATCAAACTTTCTGTAAGATCTTCTCCACTCTAATAACTTTTCTAATTTCATAATTCCTCCAATTTCAACAAATAACTTCTTTTAGTTTTATATTTTACAACAAAAAAAGAATTAAGCAATTAGTAGATTAATAGATGGTAAATTTTTTAAATTGGGGTATAAATGCGAGTGAAAAAAAAGCAAAGATAGCCAACACAAAAATATCTTTAAAAATTTTTAAAAATATTGTGAAAATGTTTTGACACTTTATTAAAGATGTTGTATACTTTAGTTAATGTATACCGTATTGGTGTATCTTTTGTTTTTAACTTTTTAAAGTAACAAATACTTTAATTATCTTTAATCTTAAAAGGAGGAAAATATGTCAAATATGTACAAGACAACTGCAGAACATGAAGCCCTTCGTAAGGCTATCAGAGAATTCGCAGAAGCAGAAATCAAGCCATTATCTTTTGGACTTGATCAAAACAATCAATTTCCAGAAGAAATTATTAAGAAGATTGGCGAAAACGGTTGGATGGGTCTTCCATATCCAAAAGAAGAAGGCGGAGCAGGTAAAGATGTTATCTCTTACGCCATAGCTGTAGAAGAACTTTCAAGAGTAGACGCAGGTGTTGGTGTTGTATTATCAGCTCACACTTCACTAGGCTCTTATCCAATTCAAGCTTTCGGTACTAAAGAACAAAAGGAAAAATACTTAAAACCTCTTGCTCAAGGTAAAAAACTTGGTGCCTTTGGATTAACTGAACCAAATGCTGGTTCTGATGCAGGTGGTACAGAAACTACTGCAGTTCTTGATGGAGACTATTACATCTTAAATGGTAATAAAATCTTCATCACAAACGCTCCAGCTGCTGACACTTATGTTGTATATGCAGTAACTACACCAGGAATCGGTACACACGGAATTTCTGCTTTCATAGTAGAAAAGGGATGGGAAGGATTCACATTTGGAGATCACTATGACAAGTTAGGTATTAGATCTTCAACTACTGCTGAACTTCAATTTAACAATGTTAAGGTTCCAAAGGAAAACTTACTTGGTAAAGAAGGTCAAGGATTTAGAATTGCAATGCAAACACTTGATGGTGGTAGAATTGGTATCGCATCTCAAGCACTAGGTATTGCACAAGGTGCTTTTGAAGCTGCACTTGCTTATGCAAAAGAAAGAATTCAATTTGGTAGACCAATTGCTCAACAACAAGCAGTTGCATTTAAGATTGCAGATATGGCTACAAAGATTAGAGCTGCAAGACTTATGATCTATTCAGCTGCCGAAATGAAACAAAATCACGAAAACTATTCAATGGAAGCTGCAATGGCTAAGACAGTTGCATCTGAAGTTGCTATGTGGGTTGTTAACGAAGCTCTTCAAATCCACGGTGGTAATGGATACCTAAAGGGTATGGACGTAGAAAGATTCTTCAGAGATGCTAAGATTACAACAATCTATGAAGGTACTTCTGAAATCCAAAGAGTTGTAGTTGCAAGTCACCTTATTGGTAAGGCTCCAAAGAAAAAAGGTAGAGCTGCTGTACTAGATAAAAAAGCTGGCCCTATCACTGGAGAAAGAAAAAGAGAAATTATAAAAGCAGACACAGCAAAAGAAGCTGTTGATATATTAGTTAAAAACCTTAAGAAAGATGGATATGACTTCTCTGTAGGTATTGATATTAATACTCCTGTTTACGAAGCTGAAAGAGTTGTTTCAGTAGGTAAGGCAATAGGTGGAGAAGAAAATATGGATATGGCTAGAGAACTTGCTCACGCAGCAGGTGCAGCACTTGGTTCTTCAAGACCAGTTGCAGAAACTCTAAAACTTCTTCCACTTGAAAGATACGTTGGTATGTCAGGACAAAAATTCAATGGCAACCTATATATTGCATGTGGTATCTCAGGAGCCAGCCAACACTTAAAGGGTATTAAGAACGCATCAACAATTGTTGCTATCAATAAAAACGCAGGTGCTCCAATCTTTAAGAACTGTGACTACGGTATAGTTGGAGATATATTCGAAATTATGCCACTTCTTGCTGAAGCTCTTGGAACTGGTAAGAAAGAGCCAGCACCTACAATGGTTAAAGTTAGAAGGTCTAAACCTAGAAAGTTAGCTCCAAATTATAAAGTTATGGTATGTCCAGGTTGTGGATATGAATATGATCCAAACTACGGAGACCCAGAAGGAGAAATCGATCCAGGTACAGATTTCGAAAAATTACCAGAAGATTGGACTTGTCCAGAATGTCAAGAAGAAAAGCAAAACTTCATTGAAGAAGATTTCACTGCTGATAGAAAGTAAGGAGGCTCTTTAAATGTTAAATAATAGAAAGATAACAGATGATTTATATTTTGTAGGGGGAAATGATAAAAGACTTGAACTTTTTGAGAATATGTTCCCTATTCCAGATGGAGTTTCTTACAATTCATACCTTTTGATGGACGAAAAGACAGTTCTTGTAGATTCAGTTGATTGGTCAATTGCAAGAGATTATATACAAAGCATTGAAAATATATTAGATGGACGTAGCCTTGATTATATGCTAATCCACCACATGGAACCTGACCACTGTGGAGCTATTGAAGAAATATGTATAAGATGGCCTGATATTAGAATTATATCAAGTGAACAAGGTTTCCAATTTATGAGACAAATGGGATATCACATTCCAGAAAACCAACTAATAATAGTTGAAGAAGGAGATACAATTTCCTTTGGTAAGCATACATTTGCTTTCATTGAAGCTCCAATGGTTCACTGGCCAGAAGTTATTATGTCTCTTGACGTAACAGATGGAGTATTGTTCTCAGCAGACGGATTTGGTTCCTTTAAGTCTATGGATGGTAAATTATTTGCAGATGAAGTTGATTGGGAAAGAGATTGGCTTGATGAAGCTAGAAGATACCTTACTAACATCGTAGGAAAATATGGACCATTTATCCAAGACGTTCTCAAAAAGGCTGCACCACTTCTTCCACAAGTTAAATATATCTGCCCACTTCACGGACTTGTTTGGAGAGATAACTTTGGATTTATCCTAGACAAGTATGACAAATGGTCAAGATATGAACCAGAAGAAGAGGGCGTACTAATAGTTTATGCATCAATGTATGGAAATACAGAAAGAGCTGCACAAGCTTTTGCTAACAGCCTAGTTGAAAGAGGAGTTAAAAAAGTAGAAGTATATGATGTTTCTAAGACAGATATATCCTACCTAATAGCAAAAACATTCCAATACTCTCACCTTGTCATAGCATCTGTAACTTACAATCTAGGAATCTATCCTAAGATGAAAAACTTCTTACACGATCTAGAAGCACTAAACGTTCAAAACAGAACAGTTGGTATCATTGAAAATGGTACTTGGGCTTGTACAGTTGGCGATAAGATTGAAAACTATATAGATGAAAATCTAAAACTATTTGATGTTCTTCCAGAAAGAGTTACAATCAATACATCTCTAAACGAAGCTAACGAAAACGACATGGAAGCTCTTGCAGGTTCTATTATCGAATCTATGGAAAAGATTAGAGAAATTAAAGCCAAATCAGCTGAACAAAAGTAAACTTGAAAATATATTTGTTTTAAAAATATAGAGAGAGGCTATATCACTTGATATAGCTTCTTTTTTTGTGAGATTTTTTTGAATGAAAATTTGTTAAACTACAAATATAAAAAAACTAAGAAACAGATACAAAATGAAAAAGTAAATACAAATAAAAAATTAAAATAAAAAAATCAGCCTAGGCTGAATACTTATCCCTTCGTATAAAACTTAGTTTTAAATCAAAGAGGAGAAACTTGCCCCAAGTATTCAAACTGGCTGATAAAATTATTTTCTGAACTTGCAACTTTTTTAAAAATAAAATAATGGTCCCTAGCGTCTGCAGAATTTATAGAGTTGAGGAGGAAGTAGGAGTGACCTGTGGCAAACATATGAAGAAGTAGGTCCTCGGTCAAAAAAATCAAGGGGATATTAACATTTGAAAACTCGTAAAAAGTCTCCTCAAAAATTTTGTAGTTAATAGAAAAATAATCAAATTGAATAGAATTTTTTTCCAAGTCCTTCATAGGTCCTCCGCTAAAACAATTTTAATAATATCCTCAAAAACAATGTTGAGAGGTTCTTCTCCACTTAAATAAATACTTCCATCAAAAATTTCCTTGATTACCCCAAGGTAGGGATCTTGCCTGTAACTTGTAAAGACCAAGACCTCAAGACTATTTACATAAACTTGACTAATCAAAAGGACTATCTCCTCATTAGACATTTGAGAAGAAAAATCTATGAAGTCGCCCATGTGGGAGAGGGCAGTAGTGTGTTCCGAGATAAAAAATCCCATCCACTTTGCCATCCCCCTGTCCATATATTCCCTAGCAGACTTAAAGGGCAAATAAGATCTGTTAACCATAAAGACACCTCCTAAATCACTATAAACCATCCATGCCACCGCAGTGACCACCAATTAAATTGCTCCTTTCAATTACCCTAGACCCTTCCATGAGAGAAGTCGCTCTCTGTAGAGAAGTGAAGCCAAACCTGTCTCTGATTTCATCAATTGCGTGGTCGAGATTTTCTTCTCTTTCAATAGCTCTAACATCATCAAAAAAATCGAAAACAGTAGAAGACTGGTCCACTAAATTGTCATAAGTAACGGCAAGATTTCTCACAGCACCGCCCTCATACCTTTCCCTAAAAAGATTTAGAACTTCATCCTGCAAGACCCTAGTAGATTGACTAGGCCTAATAGTTCGCCTAGCATTAATAGACTTCTTGTTCTCTGTGTGAGAAAAGCCAACGTAAATGGCGACAACAGAAGCCTTCTTCCTAATACGTCTAATCCTAACAGCAACTTGCTCGGCAATTTCAGATAAGACAATTTCAATTTCATCTTGTGACTTGTAATCACGAGGGAGGACTTGAGAGTTGCCAAGCCCCTTGGATTTAGACTTATAGGGCCTTGATACCTTAGACTCATCAACACCATTGGCGTGAAACCAGAGCTGAAGACCCATGACACCAAAAACTTTTTTCAAGACATCAGGATCATAATTTGCAAGATCACGAACAGTGTAAATCGACATAGCATTTAGCCTTCTCTTGAGCCTAGACCCAATTCCCCAAAAGTCACTTAAATCATTAATAGCCCAGACCTTGGACTCCACATCCTCATAAGACCAGTTAGCACGCATAGTCCTAGTCTTCTTTGCCTCATTATCAAGAGCAAGCTTAGCAAGAAGAGGATTGGCATTGCTCATGCCCACAGTAGAATAAAGGCCAGCAGTCTCCCAAATCTCCCTCTGGATCATAGAAGAAATAAGGTCCAACTTTTCCCGTCTTGAAATATTTTTGCCGGGGACAAAATAATTTAGAGAATTAGTGAGATCAATAAAACCCTCATCAATAGAGTAGGGAAGGATGTCCTCCCTAGGAGCATAATTTTGGAAAACTTTTTGAACCTTTAAGTTCTCCTCAATGTATAGAGCCATCCTTGGAGGGACAATAAAAGTTTTCTCTGCCCAGCTCTCGATAAAATCAATATAAGACTTCGTAATCTCAATATTTTGTCTCCTTGCCTTCTCAAAACTAAACTTTCTAGTGTCAATATCAAAGGGAAGCTCGCCAGCCCTGCCAACATTATTTTTGCCATAAACACGTTTAAAGGTAGGAGAGCTCGCAAGTATGAGGCCATTGGAATTGCTGGACCTACTCATAACACAAAGACAAGTAGAGAGAGGGTCCAAGTTCCTCTTGACGCACTCAACACTGGCATAAAAAGACTTTATGTCCACAAAAGCAATATCAGATTTAGGTTCCAAAGAATAATCAATAAAAGTCATAAGCCACCTCGAAGTAAAACCATTAAAATAAAATTAAAAATTATGTAGGTAAATTTATTTAATCAGCAAGCACTTAAATAAAAATAATTAAATAGCAATAAAAATTTTAGTCGCATATTAAACAATAACGAATACATATTTAAACAATAGTTTTGGTTAAATACATTTTAGAACAAATGACCTTAAAACACAAGTTCAGGAAATATTATAATTGAATAAATAAATAATAAATAAGGTAAAAAATGAAAAAGACAAGAAGATGGGAATGTCCAAAAAATTACTCTATTTATGGTAATAATGAAATTATATAAGTGTAAAGATATTAAAAAAAGTATGAATAAACATAAAAAAAACTACAATAACTTTAAAAAGTCCTAATTTGACTTGAGAAAGAACAGAAAAGATAATCAGCTTTATTAGATTCACGATAAGACATGGAGAATGAGACTATTTTATTACTGAGAAAGAATCTAATTATATGATTCGTGTATATCTCATGAAAATAGAAGATTTTTAAAGAAAAAAAATATAAAGAGAAATTTAAATTAAGTAATATTTAAATTATTTCAAAAGATTTTAAATTAGAAAAAACAAACCATTGTTACTAATAATCCGTTGACTAATACGCAACAAAAAATATAGGATGTTATATAAATAATTGAGAAAAGGTGGCGATCTATTTGTTAGAGGAATTTGGGGAAAGAGTAAAAGATTTAAGAAAAAACAGAGGTCTCAGTCAAGAAAAATTAGCACTAAAAATCAATATGGATAGAACTTATTTAGCTTCAGTTGAAGCGGGCAATAGGAATATTTCATTAAGAAACATTGAAAAGATTGCAAATGGATTTGAAATGTCTATATCTGAATTATTTGAAGGAGTAGAAAATGAGAAAAGATAAAGAAAATTATAAATTAAATAAAATTGATGAAGTTAGAAATTTAAAAAAAGAAGATAAAATATATGTAAATGATGTAAATGATGTAAATGATGTAAATGATGCAAATGATGAAATCAAGATAATTAAACAAAATGAAGCTATTAGAAAAAACGATGAAAAAAATAAAGAAAAAGAGACATTGGTAGATAATGACTTTGATGAACAAGCAATTGAAAATCTTGACATAGTTGATGATGATAATTTAAAAGTATCTGATAAAATAGAAAGTTTAAATGAAATGGAGATAATTGTTAAAGATATAGTCTTTGCTGAGTTTTCAAGACTAATAGATACTATAGAGGACGATTTTATTCTCAACTATAATAAGAAAAGGTACAATTTTTTACTATCACAACTTGATGAACTTGTTACTGCTACTATGGTGTTTGTAAGTAGCTTTGAATCGAAAAGTGGTTTTGCAATAGAGAGAGTAGCAGAGAGGGTAGCAAGAGTAAGGTATGGAGAAAAAAATGTACCTTCAATTATTAACCCTAGAGGTCTAGAACACAATATTCAAGCGGAAGTTGTAAATGGTCAGATTATTGTAACCGATATAGACTTAGACCATGGAACTTTAAAAGGAGAGATTGCAAAATTTAGAGCTAGTAACATCGCAACTGGAAGAGGAAAAAACAGGAAAGGAAGTGGAGTTACTCAAGAAAGTATTAAAGAATTAATACCAATAGGACAAGAATATAAAATAGATGAAATAAAAATCAAACCTGTAGACTTAGCTTTTTATGATGGTGAAGATTGGAATATTCTTGAGTTAAAAGCAGGAGGTGATTTGGATAGTTCTAATGCACCGTCAAATATAGAAAAATTACTATCAATTTATACGGGCGTGAATGTGGAAAATGCAAAAGTATATTTTGCAACACTTTATAATAAAGATGGTGAAGGTAATACGTGGACAGGAGCTGTAAAGAAACACATGGCTTACCCAGAAATGTTTTTGATAGGAAAAGATTTATGGAATAAAATTTTGCCTAAAGGAATTAGTTATAAAAGATTTACAGAACTTTATAAAATCGCTTTAGAGGAAATAGATTTAAATGAAAGAATTAAGTCTATGATAAGGAGTGCTCTGGAATGAGATACGGTAGAATACTTAATGACGATTGTTTAAATCATATACGCACTTTACCAAATCATTCAATAGATTTAATCTTAACAGATCCTCCATACAATATATCACAATATTCAAGAGGAAACATTAAATTACCGAATAGATCAGAGGTTAATAATGATTTGGGTGTATGGGATCATAAGGAAATTAATCCATTTGAATTTGTAGATGAATTCAAAAGAGTGCTTAAACCAGAAGGTAATATTTTTATATTTACTAGTTATAATTTAATTGGTAAATGGCATGAAGCATTCGATAAAGAATTCGATACATTTCAATTTTTTATTTGGCACAAAACAAATCCAATGCCAAAAATATATAAAAATGGATTTTTAAATAGTTGTGAGATGATTATTTGTTTGTGGAATAAAGGACATAAGTGGAATTTTACAAATCAAAAAGATATGCATAATTTTTTTGAGAGTCCTATATGTATGGGGCAAGAAAGGCTTAAAAACCCAAAACATCCTGCTCAGAAACCATTAAAATTGATTAAACATTTAATGACTATAGGAAGTAATGAAGGTGATATTGTTTATGATCCTTTTATGGGGGTAGGAACAACATGTGTCGCCGCAATAGAAACAAAGAGGAAGTTTATAGGCGTAGAAATAGATAAAGAATTTTTTTATGCAGCAGAAAATAGAATTATGGAATACATAAAAAAATTAGAATATTCGAATAGGAATCTATAGAGGTTATGTAATAATTTTATATAACAATAGAGTACATCTTGCTTAATTTGCTGTATTTTAACCAGGAGGTACTCTATTAAAAATTAAAAGCACAATATTATTAGAAATTCTTTATAATTAAATGAGTTACACTTCTTTCATTTCTGCTCCTAACATTATAGGTATAATTTTTTTCAAAAGACAAAATATTAAAATCAGATTTATATAAATTATATATAAAGTCTGTGTTTTTAATTATCAAAATGAATTTTGATGGAACTTTTTTTAAATAATTACATAATCTTACATGGTCATCTAAATCAAAGGATTTACCCTCATAATCAGAAAAGTCAGTATCATACGGAGGATCTAAAAATATAAAATCATCATTTTTTAATTTTATTTTATCTAAAAAAATTTCAAAATCTAAATTGTATATTTCGGTGTTTTTAAATATATTTCTAGTTTCTGCATTAAAAAGAGAATCAATTTTTTTTGTAAATTGTTTTCTATTATAACTCATACCACCATAAGGTATATTAAATTCACCTTTTTTATTATATCTAAACATTGATCCATAGCAGTATTCTCTAATGAAGTAAAAGTTTGCAATTTCAAATTCTTTAGAGATGTCTAATTTATTTAAGTTTATATCATTATATATATTCCTAAAATGCAAATAAAATCCACTTGTGAATCCTGTAATTAAATTTTCTAATAAATCTTTATCACTAAATTTTCTCTTTAAATTATTTTGTTTAGTTCTTTTAAATTTATCTAATACACTATCAATTATTATTTTTGTATAGGAATCTAAATCAAAAACAAGCTTCTTCGATAACTCTGTCTTTGAAATTATAAATTTAATAATATCAGTTGATTTATTATCATAATCTAAATAAGCTTCAAGAATTTTATCGCCATATAAATCACATGTACTAAGTAGAGATTGGAATGAACTATCATATTCTGATAATATATTTTTAAATTCTTCATTTTGATCTCTAACAAGTTCATAGAAACACATCAAAGAAGAAGAAATGTCATTGATTTTTGCTTTAAAAGGCATTAATTCAAAAAAAACTGCTCCGCCACCAAAGAAAGGTTCAATGTATCTTGAATATTGTGGAATTAAATCCTCAATTTTATCAAATTCTCTAGATTTGCCACCTGGCCATTTTATTATTGGTTTCAATATAAATCACCTCCCTAAGATATGATTAACATAACATAATTGTTACTCAAAGTCAACGTTAAATTGTATATGGTATTCATACTTAAAGATTTAATAAAAGTAATTAGATGTTATAAATACAGTGTGCATAGTAAGATAATAAACTATTACAGAAGTTCCCATATAAACTTTTTGGACTACGAATTATTATCAATTAATGGAAAATATTTTAGAATATTAAACGAAAGTACTCTAATAAAAAAATAAAGATGAACAACTAAGAAAACAAATAATATTATTTGTTTCAAGATCTTGTTTTTTCTGATTGTATAAAAACAAGCTCGAAAAAATCTTCTCATAATTGAATAAAAGATTACATAGGAAGTTATATTGCTTTTTCTCTTCTTATAATTTTTATTATTTTGGGTATTACAATTTATGTTAAAAAGAGGAAGAAAAGAAAAAGATTCTAATGATAATTAATTTATAAGCTCGGGCTAGACTCGAGTTTTTTATGCTATAATGTAGTAAATTAAATCTTGGAGGTGGCTACTATGAAAAAGGAATTTAATTAATAAGTTGTAAAATTAAATGCGACAC